>NZ_JACAKI010000022.1:39753-62568 GCF_030326445.1 Myroides sp. DF42-4-2 | reverse complement strand
TACTGCCACATGGTGGGAGAGTATGTCGTCGCCCTTCTTTTGAAAGCCTGATTACGCAAGTAGTCAGGCTTTTTTTTGGTTTACAGTGAATGGTGAATAGTGAGTAGTGAATAGTGAGTAGTACCACTCACCACTTACCACTCACCCTTACCACTCACCACTCACCACACAACCAACAAACCGTGCAAACCGCGCAAAGAACAAACCGCGCAACCAACATTCTTTTTCCCCTTATTTTCTATCTCAATAGTATCTTAATAGTATCTCTTTTCTAAAAAAAATATGTTTTAATTTTTTATAGGGAGAAGATGTTTTACTTTTGCATTATAATTTGTGAAATAATTGGTTTTGTTTCTACGCAATTTGTATAGTTCATCGATATGAGTTTTTCTGGAAAAAAAGTTGTGAAGCGGATCGCTATTGCTTTAGGTGCATTAGTGGTTTTTATTTTAGGTTTACTGTTTGTTTTACCTGTATTTTTTAAAGATACTATTAATGAAGAAGTTAAAAAGCTATTAGCTGAATCCATTGAAGGAGAAGTGGCTTTTGACGATATTTCGGTTTCTTTTTATAAGAATTTTCCCTATTTAACGGCTACAATTCTTCATCCAAGTGTTGAAGGTGTGCAAGTAGATTCCCTTCAACCCATGCATTTGCTACAAGCAAAAGAATTGGGCTTGGGGATTAATATGATGAGTTTGTTAGATTCTAAAATAAGCTTCAATCGTCTATTTATAGATTCGCCTGTCGTTGACCTATTGGTAAATGAAAAAGGCGAGGCCAACTATATGGTTGTCAAAGCTACGGATGATTCACAAGAGGAAGAAAAAGGATTTGATTTGCAAATTGATCAATTAGAGATTAAGAATGCGCAAATTCGCTATTGTGATGAAGCTGGGAATATGCATTTTAATGCTATTAACTTTGACTACTTAGGTAGTGGTAATATGAGTGAAGCTGTATTTCAATTGAAAAGTAAAATACGCGTTCGCTCGTTTGATTTTAGTTTTGACAATGTTTTTTACGTCAAGGACAAACCTTTATTAGCTGATTTAGAAACCTTGATTGATACGAAATCCCTAACCTTTGAATTTCAAAAGAACAATGTCAAAATCAAAGACTTGTTGGTAAGCTTTATTGGTCGTTTTGGATTTATCGAGAATGGGTATGATATGTTGTTTGACATCGATACGGAAAAGGGCAGTTTAAATGAATTGCTTTCGCTAGTACCACCAGAATACCAAAACTGGTTGGATCAAACTCGTTTTGACGGTGTAGTGGATGGTCACTTTAAACTGGAAGGGCAATTTTTGGCCCTAGATACGATTAGACCGTCGATTAACCTAGATTTAGCGATTGCTAATGGACGTATTCAGCATGGTGAAGTACTTGATCCCATTGAAGATTTAACGTTGGATTTTCACTTTAAAATGCCTTCGTTAGACATGGAACAAAGTGAAGTAATTATCGATCAACTTGCTTTTAGTATTGCCGGACGCAAAAGTGATATTAGCCTTCATACTACTGGTTTTGAAACGCCAACCATACAAAGTGCAATCGCTTTGGATTTAGACTTAGAGCTCATCCAAAAAGCGGTTGGATTTACAGGTGTGAACCTAAAAGGGGACTTACAAGTAAAAGGAAAAATTGATGGTCAATATGCTATGGGAGTCGTAGAAACGAGAACACTGCGTACTGTAAAAAGAGATACAGTAATCACGAGTATTCCCACATTTGATTTAGACGGAATGATTCGAAATGGTTACTTTAAATTGGATAGTTTACCTCAAGCATTAGAGCAAATTAGTTTTGATGTCAAAGCAGAAGGAGGAACGAATAAAATTGAAGACATTAAGTTTCGCATTGACAATTTGAATCTTTTGGCCATGGATAATTTTGTCAAAGGACATTTAGCCGTGAATAATTTAAAAACGTATGACGTTGATGCGCGTATAGAAGCGAATGTTGATTTTGAAAACATCAAAGAATTTATTCCTTTTGACGACGCTGTGTTGCGTGGAAATTTGATGATTGATGGAACGGTAAAAGGAAGTTATGAGCCGAAGCGCAAGCGCTTTCCTATCATGAACACCGAAGTAAAATTAAATAATGGGTATGTACAATTGAAGCGATTGCCTGAATTGCCGATAGAAGATATTCAAGTACACATGATCGTTAAGAGTTCCCGTGGATCCATGAATGACCTCTCTATAGAGGTATTGCCTATTAATTTCAAAATAGCAAAAGAACCCTTTCAATTGGCGGCAAGTTTATATAACTTGAATAATTTAAATTACAATATCACCTCAAAAGGGACCATTAATATTGGCGATATATACAAGATATTCAAAGTTGATGGTATTGATGTTCACGGTAGAATTATCACTAGTTTATTTTTGAAAGGATTGCAAAGTGACGCTATAAAAGGTGATTTCGATAAGTTGAAAAACGGCGGAAAATTTGAGGTAGACAACATCAAAATTCACTCTGAACTGTTTCCTTATCCGTTGCACATTAAAAAAGGGGTATTCAAGTTCTTTAAAGAGAAAATGGGCTTTGAGAAATTTGTGGCAACGTATGGAACGTCAGAAATTAATATGAAAGGGTATTTAACCAACGTTATCGATTACATTTTGAAAGAAGATACGTTAAAAGGAAAATTCACCTTTGAAAGTCCGTATTTTAATGTAGATGAATTTATGATGTTTGATTCTAAGGGAAGTTCGACAAATGCTACAGCCTCTTCTTCAGGAACGGGTGTGATTCAGGTTCCTAAAAACTTAAATATTTTATTTGATGCCGATGCTAAGAAGATAAAGTATAGTGAGTACAATTTGGAAAATTTCACTGGTAGTTTATTGGTAAACGGTGGTAAAATAGACTTGCAAAAGACGAATTTTGGATTGATAGGCACCCAGGTAGCTATGAATGGTACCTATGAGCCTACGGGCTTTAGAAAAGCTAAATTTGACTATGCTATTCAAGCGTCTGATTTTGATATTCAAAGGGCCTATAAAGAAATTACTTTGTTTAGAGAAATGGTGAGTATGGCCAAAGATGCCCATGGTCAGGTTTCATTAAACTATGAGTTAAAAGGGGATTTGGATAAAAATATGTTTCCTGTCTTCCGCTCTTTAGAAGGAGGAGGATCTTTAACACTTGAAAATATTGAATTTAAAGGATTCAATTTGCTTGGTGCCATTGCCAAAGAAACGAATACAAAATCGTTAGAAGAAGGGAAAGCAACCGATGTTGAGATTAAAACCACGATTAAAGATAACGTGATGACCATTGAGCGTACCCGAATGAAAATGGCTGGATTTAGACCGAGATTTGAAGGGCAAGTAAGCTTAGATGGTGAAATGAATATCGGCTTGCGATTGGGCTTGCCACCAATGGGAATCATTGGGATTCCGATGAAGATTCAAGGAAATTCCGATAATTTCAAAATTAAATTAGGGCGTTATAAACCGAGTGAAGTATTGGGTAGACCGACGGATGACGACGATGAAGATGACGAGGAGCAACCAGAGGAAGGTATTGAAAGTGGAGCAACGCCTGAAACGGGCGTTACACCAGAGTCTGGAGCAATACCAGAAACAGGAACAGTACCTGAAGCTACACCCAAGGAAGCAACAAAACCGACTGAAGTAACAGCACCCGTTACAAAGGAAAAAATAGCAGAACCAGCAGCATAAAAATAGAAGCTAGAGTGTAATCTCTAGCTTTTATTTTTTTTGCTAGCGGGAGAAATAGTACTTTTACTTTTTGATTTTGAAATAGAAACGTATGATATCTATCCCTTTATTGACTACAGAAGAATTAGCCCTACTAACACAAGGTGCTCAATCAGATCCCTTATATGTGTACCAAAATACGGTAGCGGAGGAGTTGCGTGTATTGCAGGCGAATTGTACCGAGATTAACCCACAAGATCCAAACGTACAATTATTGATCGCCCGAATGTATAAAACAGTTACGGATGGTGAACGTGCAGGTGTTGGTATTGCTGCTCCTCAAGTGGGTATAAATCGACGATTGTTTTTAGTTAAGCGCTTTGACAAACCCAATGAGCCTTTTGAATTTTTTATTAATCCACAAATTGTTTGGTATTCTTCTTTGTTGCAACAAGGCGAAGAAGGGTGTCTGTCTATAGAAAATTGCTACGCCAATGTGTACCGCAGTTTAGCGATTCAGGTGCTGTATTACGATTTAGAGGGCAATCAATATCAAGAAGTTATTGAAGGATATACTGCTGTGATTATACAACATGAATACGATCACCTCAATGGGGTGTTGTTTACTGATCGCATTCAAGAACAAGCAGAGCGACAGTATGCAGATGCTACTTTAGAAACGCCTTTAGTTTATGAAGTTTAAATCGTATAACTTTATTTTATATAGTTGGATATTTGGATGGGGAATACCTTGTTTAGCACAGGTAGATGTTCCCTATTCAATTGCTGATTTGGCATGCCCAACAGACAATAAAGAATTATTAGATTTGTATGAAACGGGTTTTTCTGCCTTGCAACAAACGGCTTATTACAATACGGCAGGGCGAATTTTTTTTCAGATTATTCAGCAAGATAAAAGTCTGTGTGATGCTTACTATTATACCGGTATTGCTTTGACCAAACAAGACAAAGACGCCGCCGCTTACTCCTATTTATACTATGCGGATAGTTTGGCAACTCAACCTCAAATGTCCTTTAAAATTGCCTTAGCAGAATCCGCTTTGCGCATAGGAAATGTGGGACTAGCACGAAAAAAATACGAAGAGATTAAACAATATTTTCCTCAACGTCCTGAAGGATATTACGGATTGAGTTTAACAGCAACATCGATAGGTGATCTTGTGGAGGGATTGGTCAATACAGATCGCACCTTAGCTAAATACAAAAGTACAGGTGGGTTAACACCAGAACGAGAACAAGAAATTTATTTTATCAAGGCCATCCTCTTGCGAATGAATGCGCAATACGAAAAATCGATTGCATTTTTCGAAAAGAGTAAAGAACACTTTGGTACGGCAACAGATTACCTCGCTAATTATGCGCTTGCAACCTATGAGTTATACAAACAAACCCAGGAAGAAAAATGGAAGCGAGAAAGTCAGCATGCGTTAGAGCAAATTCAAGATAAAGACGTACTTAAAGAAGACTTCTTTCTTCAGTTTACGTATGATTAATGCAGTGGACGCGCTAAATCAATCTTGAATCCTACGCCGCGAATGCTACTGATCTGTATAGCATCATCATCGGATAAATACTTGCGCAAACGCGTGACAAAAACATCTAAACTTCTCCCACTAAAGTAATCTGCGGATTGCCATAATTGATTTAGAATTACCTCGCGTTCTACAATGGATCGATCGTGTTGAATGAAAAGCAAAAGCAAATCTCTTTCGCGTTCTGTCAATTGATAGGTTTTTTTGGAAGTTTCTAGACGCAACAAATTGGGTGTAAACACAAAGATTCCCAACTGGTAGGTTTGCATATTTTTCGACTGCGTATACCGAAGAATATTGTCGATGCGCAATTTTAATTCTTCGGGATCACAGGTTTTTGAAACATAATCAGCAGCGCCTAATTTTAATCCTAACAGACGATCGATATTTTGATTTTTAGCTGTTAGAAAAAGAAAGGGAATCTGGGAGTGGTTTTGGTGTATTTCCTTGGCCAAAGTAAATCCGTCTTTCACAGGCAACATTATATCTAAAATTGCTAGATCAAAAGTGTATTGTGCGATTAACGATGCAACATCGGTTGCCGTAGGTGTCCATATGACTTGAAAACCACTGAACTCTAGATATTGCTTGACTACCGTACCATAATCGAGATCATCTTCTACTAGGAGAATTTTATGCATAAGGGAGAAGAATAGTGAAGGTAGAGCCTTCGGTTAATTTACTTTTTAAGTGAACACTGCCTTTTCGCTGTATGGCAATTTGCTTGACTTGATATAAGCCTATACCCAAACCCAGCGTATTGTGAATATTGTGTTGTCTAATGCGATAAAACTTGCGAAAAATTAGATTTTGTTCTCCTTTTTCAATGCCTATCCCATTATCAGTAACCTGTATACACAACTGATTTTTTTCTTTTTTCAATGTACAGCTAATTGCTGTACCTCCATACTTAATGCCATTTTCTATGAGATTCAACAAGATTGTTTCCATTTCTGTTTGTGGGAATTCGAGTACTTCTTCTACTTCCCAATGTATCGTAAAGTGAACTTCAGTGTTCTTGAGCTGTAGATCGGCAATTAACTGCATGAGTTGTGTTTTACTAAACATTTGGTCGGTGATGGAAACGAAGCCTCCTAATTGATTTTGCAAGCGCTCTAAGCGGCTCAATTGACGTTGAATCAATTCTACCGTAGGTGAATTGTATTCTTGTTGCAGGTTATTGCATCCGTATTTCAATGTTGCAATGGGTAGTTTGAACTCATGGGACACATTGTCAACCATATTGTGAAGCGTCCATACTTCTTGTTCTTTCTTTTTGATGGTTTTATAGGTTATAAAATACAAAACTAAAATAAAGGTACAAATGAGGAAAGAACCCAATAGTAGTGGAAATAAATCACGGAAGGCTATGCTGTAAAAATTGAGTACTTGAATGTACTTTTCTTGATTAACTGTAAAGTGATTGCTATAGTCTTCCGGGCAATCTGCACAAAGTTCCTCCTCAGTAGTATGTTTGCTCGTTTCTTCTACTTCCCACTGAGACGTGTTAATACGACTAGCTTCTGTTATTTTTTTTTGTGTTTCTAAAATGGTTACAGGTTCCAGTAGCACATTTTCTTTGGTTGTATTGAGAATTACATGAGTCAAGTCTACGCGATAGGCCACTGCATATCCAAGGTCTTGAAAGGCACTATCTATTTTTTGAGAAGCGTCGAGATTTGCTTGGCGAAAAAAATCTTCATTCTTTGTTTTAATATCTGCAATAGTTGCCTTTTTATACAGTAAATCTATAACGGCTTGATACAGTATATTGTCTTTTTTCTTTGACTTTTTATCAAAAACAAGCACACTTTCCAATGCATCTAACTTCTGGTGGGCAATCGTGTTAACTTCTTTCTTTTTTAAGGCGAGTACTTGAAGAAAATAAAACGTCATTATCCCAATCAAAAGAAGATAGAATACACTAAAGGCAATAAGATAATACTTTGGTTTTGAATACTTCATAGGTGCAAAATTAGCTTAATTTAATGGATTTTACCCCTTGTATTTTGCGTTAACCGTTCATTAACCGTTCGTTAACCCGTTTCAAATTTACTTTATAACACCTTTGTTTTAAATAAATAAAAGTATGGTACGTCTAATTATTATGTTGTTTTTATTGCTGATGTCTGTTTTGGTACAGGCACAAACAACAGATTTTACTACAAAGGGAAGAGTAACGGATGAAAAACAAGAAGGACTAGCTTTTGTTACAGTTGTGTTACAAGATGAAAATGGAACAGTTGTCTCTTCCTTTTATACAAATGAACAAGGTGAATATCAAATTGATTCAAAGGAGAAATTCACAACAGTAACCTTTCACTATATTGGCTATCAGTCTCAAGTTATTGCTGTGAATGAGGGGATTCCTTCTATTCTGAGGTTGGTTGAAGATCCCGTTCTTTTAGATGAAGTCGTGGTTCAAGCAAAACGACCAACGATTAAACGCGAAATAGATCGCTTAGTTTTTAATGTACAAGACACGCCTTTGGCCACCTCAAATGCCTGGGATATTGTTAAACAAACCCCAGGAGTCAATGCCATAGGTGATAATCTGAGTATCAGAGGAAGTCAAAGTATTTTGGTTACGATCAATGATCGCAAGGTCATGCTGTCGGGAGATCAATTGAAAGCGATGTTAGAGGCAACCGAAGGGACACAAGTAGAGGCAGTCGAAGTAATTACCAATCCCCCCGCAAAATATGAAGCCCAAGGAAATGCTGTACTCAATATTAAATTGAAAAAAAATAATTTACTAGGATATAAGGGAAGTTTGTCTAATCGATTTAAACAAACGACGTATGCAATGAATACAATTGCTACGCAACATACGTATTCGGGAGAAAAAATTAATTTATCAGGGAATTATTCCTTTGGAAATGGAACAGGCGTACGCTACAATGAGGATAATGTTTATTATCAAAATGGCGAACGATGGAGTAGTGTGATGACGCGTAAAAATCACATCAAAGGACAACATAATTTCGCTGTAGAAATGGACGTGAAACTCGATACAACCCTGACGCTGACCATTGGTGGCAATGGTTATATCAACGAGCGTAGTAAAGGACATTATGCCATCCCTACTTCGATTTATAATACACAAGAGAGCATAGAGTCTACTTATACCACTTTTAACGATAGACAAGCCAATATGGATTCCTATACGAGTTATTTTTTGGTGGAGAAAATGTTTAATCCTATGAAAAAATTAGTGTGGTCCTCTTATTTTACCTATGAAAACCAAAAGGAGGATCAAGCAGTATTGACTAAACTAAACTTTAAGGATCAACCACTATCGGAACAGTTTTTTGCCACAGATAACAATCAACGTACGCGATTAGCCGTTTCAGGACTCGATTATTCCGTAGACAACGAACATTCAAAAGTTGAAGTAGGAGGTAAATACAGTATAGTAAAAGCTACTTATTTGTTGGATTTCTTTGATCAAGAAGAAGGGATAACGTCCAATAACAAAGAAAAAAGCAATGTTTATGATTATCAGGAAATCAATTGGGCGGGGTATGCTTCGTATACCAAACAATGGAAGAAGTGGCAGGCAAAAGTAGGTGTTAGAGGAGAATATACGGGAATTCAAACCCAAAGTACAGGAGTGGGGAGTAAGGATCAGTCGTATTTCAAAGTGTTTCCTACGGCTTATTTGAAATACGATCTGTCGGATCAACAACAATTGAGTTTTTCCTATAGCAAGCGAATTGACCGACCTTCTTATTCTTGGATGAACCCCGCAAAAAGCTACTATAATTTATTCTCCTATTTTCAGGGAGATGCGAATTTGAAGGCAGCAATCAGCCATAACTTTAGTTTGAACTATACGTTTAATGAATTGAATGTAGAATTTTTTTACAACCGCGAGCTCAATCCTTCCATGGAAATATCCTATCAAGAAGATGAAACCAATATGTTGATCTACCATTATACGAATATCGACAAGCGACAACTAGCGGGTATGGTTGTAAATTATACCTATCAAATTCTACCTCGTTGGTCTATAACTAGTTTTCTATATCTCCAACAGCAAGAAGACTACTTTTATGGCGTAGATCAACAACAGCATAAAAATGAAGCCTTTGTTTTTGGTGGACGAGGGACGACTACTGTAAATTTAGATAAGGACAACAATTGGAAAGCCATGTTAACCTATAATTTTTATACTCCTACGGTTCAAGGGTCTTTTAAAATTAGTGGCTATCAGCGCACAGATTTTATTATGAGTCGAACGTTTAATCAAAAAAAATGGACGGCTAATTTATACGTCTACAATATTTTTGGAAGTGATAGACAGGTAATCAAAACGCAATATGCGAATCAATACAATTATTTCAAAGATTATATGGATACGCAGGGTATAGGTTTTGGATTAAGCTACAGTTTTGGCAATCAGAAGGTAAGATACAGTAGTAAGGAAATAGACATGCAAGAAAAAGATCGTTTATAAGGACATATTTACAGTAGAGCAGAGGAAAGTTAGCATTAACTTTCCTTTTTTACTGGATTTATTAGTAGATATTTTAGTGGTTTTAAGAAAAATAGGGATGAGTTTTTTTGGATAATTGTTAAAATAGATTTTAGTTAGTTATTTCGTAGCTTTGCATAGTAAATGGAATACTATGGAATTTGATTATTTTGACCAGATTCGAAAAATACGAACTGGGATTCGCTTTTATAGCGAATTGTTGATAGAAGCTTCTTGGAATGTATGGAATATCAAAACACGTGTTGGTATTTTCTTTTTTTCATTGGTCATTGCCTTTTTAGGGACGTATTTTCTGACACCAGATGTTTTTTCGGAAGCGCAACGGTACACCTTTTTCATTCTTATTTTTTCCATATTATTGTGGGCTACAGAGGCAATTCCGCCTTTTGCTGTGGGAATTATGATCATCGGTTTTTTGGTCTATACCATGGGAAATATAGAAGGAGCCACGATCTCACCTCAAGAGATTTCCTCTACTTGGTCGGATAGTGTAATTTGGATTTTCTTAGGAGGGTTTTTCCTCAGTGAAGGCATGCGAAAGACGAATCTAGACTTGTCGTTATTTAAAAAGACCATTGCTATATTTGGATCTAATCCCAATAAACTAGTACTTGGAATTATTATAGTGACCTCTGTGTTATCCCTTATTATTTCGAATACGGCGACGGCAGCGATGATTTTAGCTTCGGTTATGCCGTTGATTGAAAGAGAAGGAAAAGATTCGCCTATGTCTAAAGCTATTTTAATTAGTATTCCAGCCGCAGCAACTTTTGCGGGTATGATCAGTATGGTTTCTACGCCTCCCAATTTAATTGTTGTAGACGTTTTAAAGACCAAAGGTTATTCGGTCAATTTTACGCAATGGTTGTTCTTAGGACTTGTTCCTGCTGTGATCTTGCTTGCGGGGTTCTGGTGGGCAGTAGTCAAAAAATATACTTCCAAAGTTGAGGGACTTGATGTTTCATTTGTCAATAAGGCCTTGGAAATGACGAATAGTATGCGTTTACAGCGCTTAGCTGTTATTGTCATTCTCGTTGTTACAGTGGGCATGTGGATGTTTGGAACAAAGTACCATATTCCGACTGCTGGAGCGGCAATGGTTCCCATTATGTTTTTGCCTATGTTGGGCATTATTACGGCAGAAGATGTGCGAAAACTGCCTTGGGATACGCTTATGTTGGTGGCGGGGGGATTGTCATTGGGTATTGCCATCAAAGAGTTACTAGCCCCGTACTATTCTCAGTTTTTAGCTGGAGCTGAGTTTAATGTTGTGATAATGATGATTGTATTTGCTGTAATTACGGTTTTATTCTCTAATATCATGAGTAGTACTGCAACTGCAACAATTTTAATTAATATAGCAGCCATTGTATTGCCAGTAGATCAATTGTTGCCCGTAGGGCTTGTTGTGGGACTTTGTGCATCTTGTGGTTTGTTTTTACCTGTTTCTACGCCACCCAATGCGATTGTATTCGGTACAGGCATGCTCAAACAAAAAGACTTTCGATTAGGGGGGATATTCGGTGCCCTTGTTGGTACTATCGTCATCATTCTATGGGTGTTGTTCTTACAAGAGTGTACTAACTTTTTTGAGTATTTGAGCTAGATTAGACACAGTCTCACAAAGTGTGTAACTAAAAAAAATAAGCTTGGGTTTAAACCCAAGCTTATTTTTAACGCAGGCAGTTTTTAGTACAGTGGCTAAAAACTTCCCTATTAAATTCGTTCTGGAAAATTGGTAATAATCCCATCGACTTTTAGTTTTTTCATGCGTTCAATGTCTTTAGTATCATTAACGGTCCAAGGGTATATTTTGAGTTTTTCTTTTTTAATTAAAGCGGTATTCTCGGTGTTGAGCATTTTGTGATACGGATTAATTGCTTTAGCTTGAATACTCAAAGCAAATTCGATTGCATCTTCAGGCTTTTTTTCTGTTAAAACGGCTAAAGGAAGTAAAGGATCGAGATCATGTGCAATTTTTAATTCTTCCCACTTAAAGCTGGACAAGATAAAATCGTCATAACTCCACCCTCTTTCCATGAAATTGTGAATAATTCGATGCGTGTCTACGGCGGTATTACTACCTTTTAATTCAATATTTAACACTGATTTTCGGCCTATAGCATCAATAACTTCTTCTAAGGTGGGGATTTTATATTTACCACCAACTACTACATACTCTAGTTCTTCAAGTGTATAGCTCTCAATACGTCCTTTGGCGTTGCTTACTCGGTCGAGTGTTTCATCGTGAAAAACAACAAGTTCTCCACTTTTTATCTTATAGACATCAATTTCAATCATATCACATTGTAAATCAATGGCTTTATTGACTGATTCAACCGTGTTTTCTGTAATGTGTCCCATGGCACCTCGATGTCCAATACGCAGCGTTTTGGATTCTTGTGCAATTGCTGTCGACGTGATGATTGTACAGAGTATAGATAAAAAGGGTGCGTTTAATTTCATGTTCAAGGTATTGATTAGTGAAAAGCAAAAGTGGATAAATTATACAGAAAGACGATTATCCAAGGATTATCATACTGTAAACAAAATGAAAAGTCTTTCCGCTTCACTCAATCCAAACTTTAGGTTTAATATAGGGACAATTGAATAAAAAAGCGAACTTTTTTATAAAAAAATTCGCCTTTTAAGTAGATATCTACTAAAGTAGATCGTTTAGTATTTCTTTTACAGCACGTGCTAACTGAGGATCTTCATCTCGTAGGCGGTGCATAAATGTATTCTTGACATAGATATCAGGAGCAACTCCTGTTTTTTCTAGATTATCACCATCCAATGTGTAAGTACCCCAAGAAGGTAAGCGATAATTCGAGCGGTCAACAAGTGATTTGCCAGAGGTAAAGATGATCCAACGATAGGTTTCTTGTCCGATAATCTTTCCTAATTTTAAGGCTTTAAATCCTGCTGCCGTCATTTCAGCATCACTCAGTGAAAATTCGTTGATCAACAGTACAATTGGCTTTCCACTTGGGCTAAAATTACTCTGCATAGTCAGTTTCCCTTCTCTATACTTCCATTGGAGGTAGGGGCGTTGTGCTAAGAAGTTTAGTACTTTGTCGTGTACATTTCCCCCAGTATTAAAGCGTAGATCCAAAATTACCCCTTCTTTGTGGTGTTCTTGCTCTACCATATCCAATAAGAAAGAATCCAGTTCATTCGACCCCATGTTTTTCATGTAACTATAGGCAATTCTGTTGTTACTCCACTCGTTCACACGTTGCTTGTTTTGGTAAATCCACTCGTCATACAGCAGGTTTTTCTGTGCTGTAAATGAAATGGGATGAAGTTTTACCTTTATTTCTTTTGTATGGCGTAAAAAGGTTAACTCTATTTCTTCTTGGGTAGGAGCAAACGTAAAATAAGCATCGCGGTTTTGTGTAGTATTTACTTTCTGCCCATTAACATGCGTCAGAATATCACCTTGTTGCACTGTACTATCTTTTGTTGCTGCAGGAGATTTGCGCAGTATACGCGCTACTTCATATGGATTCGATGCCGAGAAAATGACTCCAGTTTCTACAGTATTGTACTGTAGTCTTGTTTTTTCTTCTTCTCCCATTGTGGTAAAGCCCAAATGAGACGACCCCAATTCACCTAGCATATCATTGAGTAAAACACGAAGATCATTTCTATTGTTTACATAAGGAAGAAAAGAGGCAAAATATTCTTTTGTTTTCTTCCAATCCACCCCATGAAAGGTTTCATCATAAAAGTTCTCTTCTACACCAGCCCAGGTTTCTTCGAACATTTGACTGAACTCTTCCGCTAAATTTTTAGTAAACGAATAATCGATATTGATCTTCTCTGGTGTGCCTTTATCTAAAGCAAATTTGTAGATATTATTGCCACTTAATGCGTAGATATTCTTTTCTTTTTTGCGAAGGGAGTTAAGGAATAGGTCTGAAATTTTTTCGGTTTTCTCTTTTTCGAAATTCTCATAAATTTTTCGATATAACCTATATTTCCCACTCTCTTGATTAGAAGCGTAAAAGACGTATTCTTTGTTGTCTTCATGAAATACGGTTGGACTTAGTTGATTGCCAAATTTATCGCTGACTAATTCAATGCGGTCTAGTATATCTTGGGTATTGATTTGAACGACAACAGCTGTTGAGTTTTGTTCTTTTTTCTTGTTATTCTGTTTGTCTTTTTCTTTGTCATCTTCTTTTTTGTCGATGAATAATTGATCAAATTGATCTGATTTAAAAGGATCAGCATACCAATCTAAAGCTAGGCGATAGATACTTGCATTTTGCATTCCCATCGGATAAGAAGGGTTTAAACGATCACTTGTAAAGTAGATGTATTTACCCGAAGGCGACCAGGTAGGGTTTGTTTCTGAAACTCCTGTATTGGTTAAATTGAGGGTTTCTTTTTTCTTGATGTTATACAGAAAAATGTCATCCTCAAAGTTGCGTTTTGCGGTAAAAAGGACATAGGCTCCATCAGGTGAAAATGAAGGTGGAGCACTTTGAAACGCCCATATTTCATCTTTAATTATCGTTTCTGAAGTAAAGGTTTTTAGATCGAGTAGGCGAATTTCATCTCGTCCGCTACTGTAAACGGCTTGCGTTAAATTAGCATTAAACGCGAGGTCGCGATTGTTTCGCGTATCAAAGGTAAGTTGTTTTGCTTTTTCTTTGCCATGGGCAGCCAGGGTAAACCAGTTTTGATACCCTTGGTAGGTTTGACTAAAGATAAGAGTCTCATTGTCTTTTAACCATTGTACTTCCATAGCGCGCTCTTTTCCATCCGTGACTGGTCGCACAAATTTACCTTCTATATCTGATACAAAAACGATGCCCCTACTTATGAAAGCAAGTTTCTTCCCATCAGGTGAAATCGAAAAGAAACTGATGTTGTCTGCCACAGCAAAGGTTTGTTCTTTTTCAAGAGTAGCATTGGTATGTAAGTTGATATCAAGCGGTTGAATTTGCGCAGATTGAGTATCAAATACCACCAATTGATAATCTTTTTCAAAGATTACTTTGCTACCATCTGCTGATACGAAGGGTTTTTTGATGGAAGAATCAAAGGCAGTAAGCGCCGTCTTTACACCATTTTTGAACGTATATAAATTGTAATGCCCATTGTTTTCGTCTGAAATAAAGTAGATGACACCTTGACGATCAATTGTAGCATTGAAATCTTTTCCGTTGTAATCCGTATATTGTTTAAAGACTTGTGTTGTTGGATTATACCCTAAAATATCAGGATTGTTCTCTCCTTTGTACCGTTTGCGCGTGAGCTGATTAGCGCTTTCTGTCGAATTTGTAAAAAGGTATTCCCCTGCAGGTGTTTCAACCAAACCGTTGGTATTGTTGAAATAGTTGGTAAATAGAGGAGAGGGCGTGCCGCCGTCTTTATTTATCTTGAAGGAAGCGTAATTGTTGTAGGCATTACTCGTAAAGTAAATCGTTTCGCTATCCCAGCTCCAGCTTTCCATTTCATCAGATGCTTGATGATACGTGAGCTGTTGAATAGGGCCTCCCGCTAAAGGCATGATAAAAATATCTTTATTGCCGTATTGATCTGAGCTAAATGCCAACCATTTGCCGTTGGGGGATACTCTAGGGGTAGTCTCATTTCCTGGTAAAGCCGTCAAACGGACTGCTTCTCCTCCTTGTGTAGGCACTTGCCATATGTCACCGTCAAAACTAAAGTAAGCCGTAGTGCCATCAGGGCTTAGCGAAGGGGTTGAGGTAAAGTGTACCTGTTGTTGCCCCCACAACATTGAAGTTAGTGTTAAGGTTAGAAGCGAAATCGTATGTTTTATCATAATCCTATATTTTTTCTAAACTTAAAACTATTTTAAAGAAACCCCAAGTTGTTGAGTATAGTTTGTTGTTTTACTCAGGTTACGATTCGCAAGGTTTGTTAGCTGTATGAATTGCTTTTATCTAAATGATCAAAAAAAACGCTACCTGAAAAGGCAGCGTTTTTTGTTATTTATTTTCTGGACTTCCGTACAAATCAAATTCTGTTGCTTCATCAATGGTGATATTGGCAAATTCTCCAATTTTTAGGTAGTGTTTAGTAGCATCAATTAAAACTTCGTTGTCTACATCGGGGCTATCAAATTCTGAACGGCCAATGAAGTGATTTCCTTCTTTTCTATCAATAATACAACGGTAGGTATTTCCAATTTTTTCTTGATTCAATTCCCAAGAGATTTGTGCTTGTATTTCCATAATCTCATTGGCACGCGCTTGTTTCACCTCTTGAGGAACATCGTCTTCTAATTGGTAAGCATGCGTATTTTCTTCATGAGAATAGGTAAAACAACCCAAACGCTCAAAACGCATTTCTTGTACCCAATCTTTTAGGATTTGAAAATCTTCTTCCGTTTCACCTGGATATCCAACGATTAGCGTTGTTCGGATGGCCATTCCAGGAACAGCTGCTCTGAAATCATTTAACAATTTTGTTGTTTTAGCCTGTGTAGTACCACGGCGCATTGATTTCAAAATATTGTCCGAAATATGTTGTAGAGGGATGTCAATGTAATTACAAATTTTAGGCTCGCGCTTCATTAATTCTAATACATCCATAGGGAAACCAGTAGGGAAGGCATAGTGTAGACGAATCCATTCAATACCTTCAACTTTTGTAAGGTTTTCGAGTAATTCCGCTAAGTTTCTTTTTTTGTATAAGTCTAATCCGTAATAGGTTAAGTCTTGAGCGATAAGAATCAATTCTTTTACGCCATTTTTAGCTAAACCTTCGGCTTCTTTTACCAATTTTTCAATAGGTTGAGAAATGTGTTTTCCACGCATAATAGGAATTGCACAGAAACTACATGGACGGTCACATCCTTCTGCAATTTTTAAATAAGCATAGTTTTTGGGTGTTGTTGTTAAACGCTCACCTAAAAGTTCATGTCTATAATCTGCACCTAATGCTTTTAATAAAAGAGGTAAATCGGTAGTACCGAAGTACTGATCTACATTGGGGATTTCTGCTTCTAAATCAGGCTTGTATCGTTCAGATAAACAGCCTGTTACAAAAACTTTATCTACAACACCTTGCTCTTTTTTGTCAACGTACTCCAATATTGTATTAACCGATTCAGCTTTTGCATTGTTAATAAATCCACAGGTGTTGATTACAATAATATTTGCTTCGTCGTTCGCTGCTTCGTGTGTAACGTCTTTCCCACTAGCTTTTAACTGTCCCATTAACACTTCACTGTCGTAAAGGTTTTTAGAACAACCTAGGGTTACAACGTTTATCTTGTTCTTTTTTAAAGATTTAGTTCTCATTTGTTTGAAAAAATTGGACTGCAAAAGTACATTTTTTTTCTTTATAGCGAAGAAGCTTTTTGAGAATTATAAGAACTCTTGAGTTAATCTAAAATGATTCCGTTTTAGCAACCTCGTAAAACAAAGTGTTCGAGTCAAAAACGAGGCTAGTGAACAGGGAATTACTTTTATTGCGTGGTTCCTACCCTGTGTGTAGTGGATATAAAAAAACAGTAGTACACCAAAGCGTACTACTGTTCTATTTTGTATGTTAAATGCGCAATCCTGTATCGGTTGATTAGAACGCATTATGTGTTTAAAGGAGGTTATAATTTAAAAATACCACCAAAAGCTATAACGGTTTGTCCAAACCAGAAGTTGTGGAATGCTTTGTCTTTTTTGCTTGCTGTTGTGCGTACATCATACATATCAATAAATCCTCCTTTTAGTTCAGCTTGAACGAAGAAATGTTTAAAGAAGGTAACGTTTAAACCAGCTTTAGCAGAGAAACCTAATCCAGAAACGTGAAATTCGTCGTAGCGTTCTTTTCCTAAAAGCGTTGTATTTGTTTTAGGGTATATAATACCAAAACCAACACCTTCCGTTAAGTTGATTTGGATTTTATCCGTGTTGTAAATATTGAATAGTTTCGAGATATCATCGACGCGGTTGATTTCTACGTTGAGGTAGTTCAATCCGTCAGTATGCTCAAACTTCAGAAATTCTTCTGTTAATTTTACTTGATCAGGATGGCCTGCCACTTGTTCACCATAGCTGCCTTGTCCGTAGTATTCGCCGGTATAGTTTACTATTTGATTTTGGCGCATCACGTATTTCATGTGATCCACACCAATGGAGATATTGTATTTATCGGTGATAAAATATCCAATTCTCAAGTTGGTTTGTGGAATAGTCATTCGTCCTGGGTTGATATAATCTACGTGCCATCCTTTTGGCTTGTCGTCTGCTTTTACATCTTTGATGGTAAAATCGTAGTTTTCTCCTCTAAATCGGATGTCTGAATTGGTAAAATATCCTCTATTTCCTCCCCAGTATATATAAAATTTACCTTTATTTGAGGCTGTATAACGCAAAGGCGTAGTGGCTGTCTCTTGTGCAAATCCTACTGTAGTTGCCAATAAGCATACGCTAGCAATAATTTTTAAAAAGGCTTTCATTCGTTTGAATTTTTTAATTTCTAAAATTTGATGCAAAAATACAATAAAAAAATCTCTTTAAGAGTTTATCCTTAAAGAGATTCATAGTATTAAAAGTTCTAAATGAAATTAGAAATTGATGTTGTAAGATAAGCTAAACCAATTTTCCTTCATCTTCCACGTTCCGTATGAATATAGGTCATTTGCCTTCAAATCTAGCACACTTGTTTTATAATCACGGGCTGTGTGACTATAAGCAAAGTCCAATCTTGAATTGCCAAATTCATAGCCAATACCTGCGGAGAAACTGTTGAGGTCACCGGTGTATTTAATATTTTTGTACGGGCTTTCTTCGTATCGATATCCCGCTCTAAAACTAACTTGTTTCACGCGATATTCCGCACCAATACGCAATTCACTTGCCGTTTTCATTTCCGCTGCATAAAAGTCGTTCAACATGCTATAGGTGTTGTCTTTTTTAGGGCTGAACTTAGCATTACTGTGATCTTTAATACCGTAATCCACACTGATTAATCCGCGTTTATTGAAAACATACGCCAAACTTCCAGTGTATTTAGCAGGTGTTTTTAATCGATATCGATCGTAAATATTAACTACGTCTGGATAGATAGCGCGGTCTTCGTTATTGTTAAATCGCGTTGTGTATAGGCCTTGCGTCAATTCGTCGTGTAAGTTGTACCAAGTAGGAGATTCGTAGGCTACCCCAGCTCTCAACTCATCCGTTACTTGTCCGATCACCCCTAAATTTAAAGAGAAACCAGTACCATAGGTATAAAGGTAGTTAGAAAACTCAATGCGCTGAATCATATCTTTATTCAAGCTCGATTGGTTCATTTCGACGGCATGCGACGTTTGAGTAAAATCGACCACGTGTAAATTCAGATTACCTCCAACAAAGATGCGATCGCCTAATTGGGCAGCAAAGTTACCTGAAAACTTACTGTTATAACCACTAGAGCTCACGTATTTTCCCTGTGCGTAAATGTCGGTATTACTGCCAAAGTTTCGCGTGTATTCTCCATCTGCTTGCCCTGGATTGATGATGAAACCTTCATATCCCAAAAAGGCTTGTTGACCAGGAAATCCTTGATAATATCCAGCATTCATATAACCTTCATGAATATTCGGACTGTTTAAAATGTCATGTGGAACTTGATGCTGAATTGCGGATTGATAGAAATATTCGCCAAGAGAGGTGCTTTGTCCTGCTCCTAGCATGTTGTAATCATTATTTAAGTTTTTGCTGCTCTCATAGTTAAAACCAACCGTAAATTTCTTCATCAGAGCAGAAGGGTCATTGGAATTAAATACGAAAATAGCGCCTACTTGTCCAACGTCAACTCCTGTGTAGTTTTTGGATGTAGTTTGGTTCAAGTAGTTTATTTTGTTGTCTTTATTGACCACAGATAAACTAAAAGTCGCTTGGTTGTAGTTGAAAATCGCACCTCCAGCTGGGTTGATTTTTAAGGCAGATAAGTCCCCTCCAACAGCTCCAAAGGCACCACTCATTCCTCTAAAACGCGCCGTACCATTCAGGTCTGAATCAGAATACCTCGAAATGTCTAAGGGGTTGTTTTCTTGTGCTTGTAAAGCTCCTATAGTTAGCAGTGTTGCACCTACTCCAAGAATAAATTTATTTATATACATAATGTGTTTCAAATAAGTTAATAGAATTATCTACTGCGAGAACTGCTGCTACGGCTACTTCCTCCACCGCCGCTATAGCTACTTCTTGAACTACCCGATGAACTTGATCGGCTGTAATTACTACCTGAAGAACTTGATCGGCTATAGCTGCTATTCGAAGAGTTTGATCGACTATAACTACTGCCTGAAGAGTTCGAACGGCTGTAATTGCCAGATGAATTTCCGCGGTTGTAGTTGCTAGACGAATTGGAACGACTGTAGTTGTTTGACGTATTAGGTCTACTGCTGTTGTAGTAGTTTCCATTGGTTGTGCCACTTGAGTTTCCACGCGAATAATAGTTGTTACTTCCGCTGGTCGAAGTAGGACGAGTTCCTTGATATGAAGATCTCGAATAGTAGTTATTTGAATTTGACGTGCTATTTGATCTCGAGTAATAATTCGTATTTCTTACGCTGTTGCCATTGTAAGAAGATCTTGAGTTACTGCTGCCGTTATACGAAGATCTTGATCCCGTTGCATGGTGTACATAGTAAGGTCTTGTGTAGTAAGGGTAATAGTAGCCGCCACCATAATAGGGGTAACCACCATAGTAATTGTTGTACCAAGGGCGATAGTATCCACCCCAGCCCCAGCCAAAACCAAAGCTTAATCCCCAGCCTCCACCATAGTAATACGGATCGTAGAAAGGATCATAATACCCATACCCCCAATACGGTCTGAAACCGTTGTTGTAGTAGTTGACTTGAATACTTGTGGGCTCCGAACCCCATGAACCATAACTTACAGCCCTATTGGGTTGATTGTTTATTATACTGTCATTTACAGGCGAATTATAGGCATTTACATCCGTGAAATAATCCATATCTTGGTTTAAAGAGGCGAAGTAGTTCTCATAGTAATTACCCGAATTGTTACCTGTATAGGGGTCGGCTTGTGTGCGTTGACCATAAATGCCATCTTGAGGAAAGGTAGCGTTATGATATGAGCCACAAGAAATAGCGAATCCTCCTAGAAGTAAGAAAAGGCTGATTCTTCTCATCTTTCGTGTTAATTGAAGAATTGTAGTCATTTTCGATGGGATTTTAATTGTTGTTAAAAACAAATTTAGTTACTTTTGTCGAATTATTATAGTTAATTAAGAGTTAAACAACTTAACTGCTAATATATTAAAAATGAGCAAGAATATTACTAAGAGAAGTGAGGACTATTCGAAATGGTACAATGAGCTTGTTGTAAAAGCTGATTTGGCCGAAAATTCGGGAGTTCGAGGATGTATGGTTATTAAACCATATGGCTATGCGATTTGGGAGAAAATGCAAGCAGAGTTAGATAAGAAGTTCAAGGAAACTGGACATCAAAACGCGTATTTCCCCTTATTCATCCCCAAGTCTTATTTTAGTAAAGAGGCAAGTCATGTGGATGGGTTTGCAAAGGAGTGTGCTGTAGTGACTCATTACCGTTTAAAAACGGCAGAAGATGGAAAGACAATTGAAGTAGATCCAGAGGCGAAGTTAGAGGAGGAATTAATTGTTCGCCCTACGTCAGAAACGATTATTTGGGATACCTATAGAAAGTGGATTGAATCATATCGTGATTTGCCAATTTTAGTCAATCAATGGGCTAATGTAGTGCGTTGGGAAATGAGAACGCGTTTGTTTTTGAGAACATCAGAATTTTTATGGCAGGAAGGACATACGGCTCATGCTACAGAGCGTGAGGCGGTGGCAGAAGCAGAGCAAATGCTAGACGTATATGCAGATTTTGCAGAAAACTTCATGGCTATTCCAGTCGTAAAAGGATTCAAAACGGAGAACGAGCGTTTTGCAGGAGCAATTGAAACATATTGTATTGAAGCGTTAATGCAAGATGGTAAGGCGCTACAAGCGGGAACATCTCACTTTTTAGGGCAAAACTTTGCCAAAGCCTTTGACGTGAAGTTTACGAGTCAAGAAGGAAAACAAGAATATGTGTGGGCAACATCATGGGGAGTAAGTACCCGCTTAATGGGAGCTTTGGTGATGACACATTCCGATGACAATGGATTAGTTTTACCACCCAACTTAGCACCTATTCAAGTTGTGATTGTGCCGATTCACAAAACGGATGAGCAGTTAGAGGCGATTCGCGAAGAAGTGAAAAAAGTAACCGATCGATTGAAAAAATTGAATATTTCGTTTAAGTTTGACGATCGCACGACGTTCAAGCCAGGATGGAAATTTAACGAATACGAGTTAAAAGGAGTGCCATTGCGTATTGCAATTGGACCAAAAGACTTGGAAAACGGTACATTTGAAGTCGCACGTCGCGATACATTCACCAAAGAGATTGTAGCAAAAGACGATATTGTTACTTATGTGCAAGATATGCTAGAGGAGATTCAGGCGAATTTATTCAATAAAGCGAAGGAATACAGGGATTCGCATATTACAGAGGCGAATTCATTTGAGGAGTTCAAAGATTTATTGGAAAATAAAGGAGGCTTTATTGCTGCGCATTGGGATGGTACTATTGAGACAGAAGAGAAGATAAAAGACTTGACTAAGGCTACAATTCGCTGTATTCCAATTGATAGAAAAGAGGAAGACGGATTTTGCGTGTTAACAGGTGCGCCTTCGAAAGGACGCGTATTGTTCGCAAAAGCGTATTAGAAATAAAAATTTTTGTTTTTTCTCTTGCGGGTTTAAAAATATATTGTACTTTTGCATCCGCGTTAGATAAACAAAATGGTCCGTTCGTCTAGGGGTTAGGACGCCAGGTTTTCATCCTGGTAACAGGGGTTCGATTCCCCTACGGACTACAAGTTCTTTGGAAGCTAACGCATTTGGTCCGTTCGTCTAGGGGTTAGGACGCCAGGTTTTCATCCTGGTAACAGGGGTTCGATTCCCCTACGGACTACAGATTCTTTTTAGAATTGAATAATGCTTTTTTGGTCCGTTCGTCTAGGGGTTAGGACGCCAGGTTTTCATCCTGGTAACAGGGGTTCGATTCCCCTACGGACT
>NZ_JACAKI010000022.1:0-39653 GCF_030326445.1 Myroides sp. DF42-4-2 | reverse complement strand
TGGTCCGTTCGTCTAGGGGTTAGGACGCCAGGTTTTCATCCTGGTAACAGGGGTTCGATTCCCCTACGGACTACAGAAAAAAATAGTATAGACTTAATAAAATATTTAAAAAATGGCAAATCATAAGTCAGCTTTAAAAAGAATTAGAAGTAACGAAAAAAAGAGAGTATTAAACAGATATCAGCATAAAACTACACGTAACGCGATCAAAGCTTTACGTTTGATTGAAGATCAAAAAGATGCTGCTGATAAATTACCTGTAGTTGTTGCAATGATTGATAAACTAGCTAAGAAAAATATCATTCATGCTAACAAAGCTTCTAATTTAAAATCTAAATTGACAAAACACGTTGCTGCTTTATAAGAAGCAATAGGTTGTGTTTATAGAAGACATACACTAAGCTCTCAATTCCATGAGGGCTTTTTTTGTTTATACTATACATTTCAATAAATACTAATATAATTTTAAAATCCTTATATGACACAAATTAGGAATATTGCAATTATCGCACACGTTGACCATGGTAAGACAACAATGGTGGACAAAATATTACACCACTGTCAGTTATTTCGTGAAAATGAAACTTCTGGAGAGTTGATTTTAGACAACGAGGATATCGAAAGAGAAAGAGGAATTACGATCGTTTCAAAGAACGTTTCTGTAAGTTATAAAGGAACTAAAATTAATATTATCGATACTCCAGGTCACGCGGATTTTGGTGGTGAAGTAGAGCGTGTATTGAATATGGCTGATGGTGTTCTTTTAATTGTAGATGCATTTGAAGGACCTATGCCACAAACTCGATTCGTATTACAAAAAGCTATCAGTTTAGGATTGAAGCCTTGTGTGGTTATAAACAAAGTGGATAAAGAAAACTGTACGCCTGAAGAAGTACACGAAAAAGTATTCGACTTAATGTTCGAATTAGGTGCTGAAGAATGGCAAATGGACTTCCCAGCCGTTTATGGTTCTGCTAAAAACAACTGGATGTCTACGGATTGGAAACAACAAACGGATTCCTTAGAACCGTTATTAGACATGGTTTTGGAGCACATCCCTGCGGCAGAAGTACGCGAAGGTAGCCCACAAATGTTGATTACTTCTTTGGATTATTCTACGTTTACAGGCCGTATTGCAATTGGACGTTTACACCGTGGAATATTAAAAGAAGGAATGAATATTTCTTTGATTAAACGCGATGGTAAAATCGTAAAATCTAAAATTAAAGAGCTTCATACTTTTGAAGGATTAGGTCGTAAAAAAGTAGCTGAAGTATATGCAGGTGATATCTGTGCGGTTGTAGGAGTTGAAGGATTTGAAATTGGAGATGTGATCGCTGATTTTGAAAATCCAGAAGCATTGCCAACTATCACAATTGATGAACCAACAATGAGTATGTTGTTCACAATTAATGACTCTCCATTCTTTGGTAAAGAAGGTAAATTTGTTACTTCTCGTCACATCAAAGACCGTTTAAACAAAGAATTAGAGAAAAACTTAGCGTTACGCGTAAACGAAACTGATAGTGCGGATAAATTTATGGTATTCGGACGTGGTGTATTACACTTATCTGTTTTGATTGAAACAATGCGTCGTGAAGGATATGAACTTCAAATTGGTCAGCCACAGGTAATCATCAAAGAAATTGATGGAGTTAAATGTGAGCCAGTTGAAGAGTTAACCATCGATATTCCAGAGAACTTATCTGGACGTGGTGTAGAGTACGTAACGTTGAAAAAAGGAGAAATGTTGAGTATGGAACCAAAAGGGGACCGTATGATTATTAAATTCTTGATTCCTTCTAGAGGTATTATCGGATTGAGAAATCAATTGTTGACAGCAACAGCGGGTGAGGCGATTATGTCACACCGTTTCTTAGAGTACCAACCGTACAAAGGAGAAATTGCTGGTCGTATCAACGGATCTTTAATCTCTATGGAAAACGGAAAAGCAATTCCTTATTCTATTGATAAATTACAAGACCGCGGTAAGTTTTTCGTTGATCCAAACGAAGATATTTACGAAGGACAAGTAATTGGAGAAAACTCTCGTGGAGATGATATGACGGTTAACGTTACAAAAACGAAAAAATTGACAAACGTTCGTGCATCAGGATCAGATGATAAAGCGAAAATTGTTCCGGCAATTAAATTTTCATTAGAGGAAGCTTTAGAGTACATTCAAAAAGATGAGTACGTTGAGGTAACGCCAAAATCACTTCGTTTGAGAAAAATCTTCTTAAAAGAAACAGATCGCAAGCGCAATAAAATCTAAGCGTTTAGGCGTTTTTAAATATATAATCCAGAGGAATTGTTCCTCTGGATTTTTTTTGCTTACACCTCTTCTCCTTCAAAGGAAGATTACAATAGGGGTAAAGGCAGGGAGGGACATGAAAGGATGCTTTGATTTTACTTGTAAATTACCTCGAGGAATAAGATAGTAGAAAACAAGAGATTCGCGTTTTTACTGTATATTTGCAACGTAATTTTACCTTTATAGGGTAAAGGTTACTAGTCAATAATTAGTTTAATATGATAAAGGAAAACCTAGAAAATGAGGCATTGACCGCAGGAAAAGTATTGCCTTTGATGGAACAGTTTTACACCATTCAAGGGGAAGGATTTTACTCGGGTCATGCGGCTTACTTTATTCGTTTAGGAGGATGCGATGTAGGGTGTCATTGGTGTGATGTTAAAGAAAGCTGGGATGCGGAATTACACCCGTTAACTCCAGTGGAACAAATAGTATCCGATGCAGCAGCAGTGGCTAAT
The DNA here is from genome assembly GCF_030326445.1 of Myroides sp. DF42-4-2. Taxonomy (NCBI): domain Bacteria; kingdom Pseudomonadati; phylum Bacteroidota; class Flavobacteriia; order Flavobacteriales; family Flavobacteriaceae; genus Myroides; species Myroides sp. DF42-4-2. Next base: position 36,881 of record NZ_JACAKI010000022.1, on the reverse strand, counting down.
TTAGCCGTTATTACAGGCGGAGAGCCTCTAATGTATAATTTGGATTATCTCACCCGAAAATTAAAAGAAGCAGGGTTAAAAACCAATATAGAAACGTCTGGGGCTTATGAGATGTCTGGTGATTTTGACTGGGTGTGTTTATCACCTAAAAAAGCAAAACTGCCAACAGCAAGCGCATATGAAGCGGCAAATGAATTAAAGGTGGTTATCTACAACAAACACGATTTTATTTTTGCAGAGGAACAAGCTGCCAAGGTGAATAAAGATGCGCTGCTTTTGATGCAAACAGAATGGAGTAAACGCGCGGTGATGATGCCTTTAATTATAGAATATGTGAAGAAAAATCCGCAGTGGAAAATCTCGCTTCAGACCCATAAATACTTGGATATTCCTTAGTATAGTTTTATATTTACTCGATCAAAAAATACAATTATGAAAAAAATTATAGTAGTTGCAGCATTTATGTTGGCTGGACATTTCGGTTTTGCACAGGATGCAGCTTTTAAAGCAGATGCTGAAAAATATTTAGAAGTAAGTGGTCAAATGAAAACCTTTGACTACCTAACAGAAGAGATTATACAAAATATTCCAGAAGCGAAACGCGCTGATTTTAAAAAAGAATTTGAGGCTAGTTTGGCTGATTTTAAATCTCAAATGGCTGAAATTTATATGAGTGAGTTTACACCTAGTGAAATGAAGGAGTTAATTAAACTTTACGAAACCCCAATTGGAAAAAAATTATACGAAAAAAATAAAGTTTTGTATGATAAAGGTCAAGCTGTTGGTACAGAGTGGGGGATGGGATTACAAGGATTGATGATGAAATACATGGAAATGTAAGATACATAGAATCAAAAAAGCCTAAGCAATTTGCTTAGGCTTTTTTGATTTGAAGACCTACTCTCCGTAGTTTGTTGTAATAAAACCATCGATGAGATTGAGTTCTGTAGATTTAAACAGTGGACCAATTTCGTTGCCCTTTTTTCTAAAGAATATATGAGGAACACCTAAACTGTCTTGGTATTGTGTGGTTAAGTAGTGGACTAAATCGTTGTTTTGCAGGAGTAACCAAGTTGGACTTAAGAAGCCATTTTCTTGATGTAAGAGTCCTTTTTTATAATTATCTATATTGTCTATTTTATCGAACAGTGCAATAAATTTTAATTTTTTGTCATTGTGTTTAGCTGCAAGTTCATTCATGGCTTGATATCCAGTTATGCAAGCGCCACAGTTTGTCGAAGTAATATAGAACAAAGCATCCCAACCTTGAACTTCTAGTAAAGGATAGCTACATTTCTCTTTATCGTAAAATGAAGGATAGAGGATTTTCTCATTGTTATCGTGATCAACAACAATGATCCGATCTGGTTTTCCTCCCAATTCCCCAATTAAATGGGTTAATATTGTGGTGTACTCTTCGTCTGTGGTATAGGCTTTTTCTAACAGATCACTATTCCATGAAGTAAGTCGACCAAGGCTATCAAAAAACATGTTTTTTTTAAAAGCTTCAATCTCCGATCGTTCAAGGTTTAGTATTTTGGGAAGATGATTTTGTAGGTATTCATCTTTAGGTGTGTGGTAATTACAAGCGCAACATAGCACAAGTATACAGCTTAGTATCCGTTGGATCTTTTTCATTTTTTATGAGATGGATATACATAGATGCAGGTCTGTCCAATAAACGGGGTACATATTCCATCGTTATTTTTGATGTAATCTTTATGTGCGACCCAATCCTCTTTTTTGATTTTTGATTCATTTTGAAGGAAATCAGGATTTTCAAAAGAATGATCAATATAGAATGTTTTTTCATTAGCATGTCTATCGACTACTGTTATACTATTTGGATTTCCTCCTAGTTCTTTAATGATAGAAGTTAAAACTGCAGTGTATTTTTTATCCGAAGAATATGCTTTTTCAAGTAGGTCACTATTCCATGAGAATAAGGCTCCATTGGTGTCAAAAAACATGGAGTTTTTGAATGTCTCTATCTCTTCATTAGATAGTTTTAAAATATCAAGTAGGTTTTTCTTTAAGTAAATTGATTTTTGATCGGATTGGGTTGAAATACTTTCGTGATTGTCTGAGGAACAACCAATAAAGAAACAGCAACCAAGCAGAGCGAATAGTAAATTTTTCATGCTATATGATTTTAAATGTTTAACGTTTAAATAAAATCAAGTATCATACCTTTCCTTCTTTTTATTTCAATTATATACGCAAATCATCCCTTTTATGTAAATTTTTGTATTGAAAACCCCACAAAAAGGCATAAAAAAAGGAAGCTATTTAGCTTCCTTTTTTGTCAATCGTGCGAGGTATTCGTAATTTTCACCTTCGTATACTAGTTCACATTCCAATCCGCTGCCGTGTGCAGCATTTTGAAGCGTATTATAATCTAAGTAGAGCCAATCAAAGGCATCTTCTGTTTCTCCCTTATAGTGTACTTGAAAGACCAGTTCGCCATAATAGTCCTTGTTGTCCATCGGAATCCACTTTCCACCGTCTTCATCTTCATCAAACATATAAATCAAATCCGAACTGTCGATTAAGATTTGTCCCGTAGGAGTCAATAAACTCTTGAGGTGTTCTAGGTATCGGGTGATGTGAATCAGTCGACCAAAAATACCCGTTCCGTTCATTAGGAGTAGGAGGGTATCGTATTGTTGATCTTTTAGATCCAAAACGTTTAGGAGTTGTACTTTTTTCACACCTCTCAATTGACAAGCTTCAACCGCTTTAGGTGATATATCAATCGCCGTTACGTCTAAATTTTTTTCTTGTAAGTAGAGGGCATGTGAACCTGCGCCACAGCCAATATCTAAAATTTTTCCTTTGCTCTTTTTTAAGGCAAGTTGCTCTAATTCGGGCATCTCTTTATAGGAGCGAAACCAATAGGAAACATCCATTTCTTCTGGTTCTGAAATATCAGTCTCTGTTAGAATTACAGCTGGTTTTTGGGTGAGTTGGTAATCTAAAATTGCTTGGCCAATGAGGTCTTTCATTTTTTCTTTGATTTTTAATCTATAAAAAAGAGAGTTGTTGTAATTTTGTCCTTCAAAAAATAAAGGAATGAATAAAATACTGCAACAGCTTCCAAAGTTAGCCAAAGATAAGCATAATGAAAACAAAAAATATTTTGCGAAGCTACAAAAGAAACCACCTAAGGATTTAGATTATCAGATGGAAGAAATCCATACGGCAGTATTTAAAAAAACAGATTGTTTGTCCTGTGCCAATTGTTGTAAAACGACAGGACCTTTATTTACGAGTGCGGATATTGAACGCATCAGCAAGCATTTGCGCTTAAAATCTCAACAATTTATCGATCAGTATTTGCGAATTGACGAAGACAACGACTACGTTTTGCAACAAGTGCCGTGTACGTTCTTGGACGCAGAAAACTATTGTATGATCTACGATGTACGTCCCAAAGCATGTCGTGAATACCCACATACAGATCGAAAAAAGTTTCAACAGATTGCTAATTTGACGCTAGAAAACGTAGCAATCTGTCCAGCTGCTTTTGAAGTAGTGGAGCAAATGAAAAAGAAAATCATACTAAAATAAAAGCTGATTAGATAAAGAAGTACTCTTCTTCCGCGTCTTGAAATAGCGTAGAAGCTTCTTGGGAGAAATCTTCAATCGCATCTGAAAAGTAGGCAATAATATCTAAAACAACTTCTTTTATTTTTTCGAAAATACGCAATGCGTCATCCACATAATCTTTGATTAATTGAAAGAAATCTAAAATGCCGTCTACTAATTTAACGATATAATCTCCTATACTCATGGTGTATATTTTTGTTTTACCCAAATGTAATCAAAAAAAATAAGTCGAGATATAGGGAAAGATTACTTTAACTCAACCAATCTTTGAGCGGAGCAATATGGGCTTTACTTACAAATATATGTTGCTGATCTTCGCTTTGAACATTCAAAACAAGTTCGATTTTTTGGCTGTTGTGACGGATAACTTCTTTGATTGCTTGAATATTAACGATAAAGCTGCGGTTAATTTTGAAAAATGTTTTAGGGTCAAGTTTGGCAATAATAGCTTTTATCGTATCGTCGTAAATGAAGCGTTCATCAGCAAAGGTGTGTAAAAACAAGTGTTTTCCAGAGGCAAATAAATAGGCGATTTCACTCGTTTCGATTGATTTTAGTCGATGGCCATCATGGATTAAAAAGCGATCTTTAGGCTTATCTGTTGTCGGTTCATCTACAGCTTTAGTCGTTGGAAGTTGATCTTCCTGTAAGTGTTTGGTTATGGTGATATACTTGAGCAATACCTCGTCTAATGCCGACTTATTGAAGGGTTTTAGGATGTAACCAATAGCAAATTGTTTAAAGGCTTCAATAGCGTAGTTTTCGTAGGCGGTGATAAAGACTACGGGGCTTTTAACAGCAATTTTGTCGAAAATCTCCAAGCTTTTTCCATCGCCTAGGTGAATATCCATAAAGACTAGATCTACGCTGTGTTGAAAAAAGAAGGTTGTAGCTTCTTTGATCGAAGATAGCATAACGATATCTTCAACCCCAAGGGGAAGGATGTCTTGAGTAAGTAATAATTTCTTAAGATAGTTTGCTGCTAGAGCTTCATCTTCGACAATTGCTATACGCACTTTTTTTGGTAAAAGTACTAAAAAGTTCAATGTTCTAAAAATTCGTTTACTAGCTCAGGAGGGGAGAAAATAAAAAAAGCTACCATTTCTGGTAGCTTTTGCAGTGTCACCGGCTATAAATTTGGGTTGTTTTCTCTTGCTTTTCTTGGGAACGGCAAGGTATAACGCGGATCATTTTGTTGTAGTATAAATTCGTCTTTACCTAATTTGTGAACAATTTTTCGTTGATTTAATCGTCTTAAGTCATTCCAACGTTGTCCTTCAAAAGCAAATTCTCTGAAGCGTTCTTCCAATAGGTAGGTTTTGTATTGTGCTTGATTGAATCCTTTTAGTTGTTCTAATAGGACTGCTGCAGCTTCTGGTTTGTATCGGTTTTCAAGAATTGGAGCTAATGCTTGTGTAGCTTGATCCAATTGATTTAAAAACACATAAGCTTCGGCTTTGATGAAGTACAATTCAGCTGTTCTAAAGGTAATACGCGTTGCGTCATTTCCTGTTTTAACTACAACGAGTTGCTCACCAATTTTGTCAAATGATACAGCGTAACGCCAATCATTTTCCACGTCAAAAGTCGCCTTTAATTCTTCAGAAACATAGATGAACTTATTGAAGTTTTGGGTATAGACATCTTCTAAATTCATAATGGATTCTACCGATTTAAAATTGGCTACCGATACATCCTTTGTGGTGTTCAAATTCTGTAAGTTACTCTTGATCGCCATAGCATTTTCAGCGCTAGTTATAGCCTGTTGGTATTGCTGTTGAAACAAATTCACTCGTGCTTCTAAGGCGTAAATGGCCAGTTTAGAAAAACGGTAATTGCTTCCTGCATCATAGGTGCTAACTTTTAATAAACTCTTTGCTTGTTCAATATCGGCATGAATTTGAGCGTATACTTCAGCCATCGTCGATTTTGGTTTTTTGCTGTTTACCTCGACTTGATTTAGTATAACAATAGCAGGTTCTGTTGCTGCATTGGCTGGATTATAAGGTTTAGCAAATAGGTTCACCAAATCAAAATAGGCCAAAGCACGGAGGGCATAAGCCTCACCTAAAAGTTGCTCTTTTGTATCCCCTTCTTGCATGGTTTTCGAACCATCATTGATCGTTGAATTCGCATAAAAAATTACCTTATACAGTGTTTCGTAAGGAAATTCTTTTGTGCTTGCATCAGGGTTTTGATCGTTATAAGCATAAATATCGCGCACAGTAATAATCTCACTGTCCTCAATCATGTTGATTTGCACTTCATCTGTTCGAATAGTCGTTAGCGATTTATGATTGGGATATGCTTGATATGCTGAGGTTAAAAATTTTCTGTAATCATCCGTTGTTTTGGGAATGATTTTTCCTTCTGGTTCGATGTCTAAGAATTTATCACAACTAACTGTTGTAGCACTTAGACTGATACATCCGATAAATAAAAATAGTTTTTTCATGATAATCAAAAGGGTTAGAAGGTTACATTTAATCCTAAAGTAAACGATCGTTGGATAGGTTGTGCGTAAATGTTTCCGTATGTTTCTGGGTCAAAGTAGCCGTTGTAATTGGTACCAAATACAAATAAGTTTCTTCCTTCAACTGTAAAACGCACATTTTCTAAACGCAATTTTTCCAATACGGCTTTTGGTAAGGTATATCCTAGGCGTAGGCTGCTGATACGCAAATAGCTCGTTTCTTTTGCCCAAATATCCAAATAGTTGTAATAGTTAATAGGGGCTCCGCCATAATCAAACCATTTAGTTAACATCCAGTTATCTGTACCATCATACGGATCGTTTCCTGTTAATCCAGGTAGAGTTCCAGTGTTGTTGATAGGCGTCCACATATCTAATACCTCTTTCGTGTAATTTCTTCCAGGATCTACCAAGGCAGAATTGTAAGAAGGGGTACGCAATACCGTTTGTTTTAAGTTAAATGCAGCGGAAATAGTGAAATCAAAATTGTTAATTTTAAACGTGTTGATGATTCCTCCTGTAAACTTAGGATCTCGATCTCCTGCATAGGTAAATAGGTTTCTTGAGTCTTCTGCACTTAATTCTGAACCAACCATATAACCAGGCATGATATCTTCCCATGCGTCGTATAGTTTAAAGAACTGTTTGGCGGAAACTTTTTCGCCATCTTGCCAAAATAACGGATTTCCATTGTCATCTAATCCAGCTGTTTTCAATACAAAAACAGAATTTACTGCGTATCCTTCACGAGATGGTAAATACTCTCCGTCATTTACTTGAATGCGATCTACTTTACTCTTGTTGTGAGCAAAGTTAAAGGTTGTCGTCCAAGAAAATGTTGGCGTAGCAATATTACGCGTAGTCAATGAAATTTCATATCCTTTGTTTGTTACTTGTGCCCAGTTCATGTTTGTAAACTCAAAGCCCGTTTCAAAAGGAAGGGCGCGTAAGCCAATCAAATCTGTACTTTTTCTGTTGTAAGCATCAAATTCAATTGATACTCGATTGTTGAATAAACCTAAGTCGAAACCAAGGTTTGTATTGGTTGTTTTTTCCCATCTCAATGTACCATTTGGCAAATTCGTTACCTGAATTGTACCTTCTGGATATCCTGGTAAGATAGAAGTTGAGTTGTATTCCCCAATGACAAATGGAGACGTTGTACGGTCAATGTTTCCTTGTAATCCGTAGGATGCACGTAAACGGAAATTATTGATAAAGTCAATATTCTCCATGAATTTTTCATTAGACACTAACCAAGAACCTGAAATTGCCCATAACGGCAGGTATCTGTATTTAGGATCTACTCCAAATAAATTTGAACCATCGTAACGCACGCTACCAAATAGTGTATATTTTCTATCATACGTATAAGAAGCTGTTGCAAAGAAAGAAGCATAGGCATCTTCTCCTTTTGTTCTCTTATAGGTTTCGTATAGGTTTTTATTGGAATTGCTGTGTCCTTCAGGAAGAACAAGATCAATCGTAGTTAAAGTCAACGGATCATATCCATATCCTTTTGATTTGATCTGTTTGCGCTCTTCTTTGCGAATTTCCGTACCCACCATAACATCTACTTCATGCATGTCATTGAAGATAGCGTTATAGGTTGCTTGTGTTTTCCAGTTGTATTGGAAATAGTTGTCAGCAAAGTTCTCAATGATTCCACCATCGGGAACTAAGTACTTAAACTGCTTTGAAGCACTGTCGTAATACTTACTACTTTCTCTGAATTTACGCGTGTTATAGGTTTCCTTTCCGAGGTATTTTTCGGTGTCGTTATTTTCAAGTTGTAATCCCAATTGAGACGTAATTTTTAAATCATCAAAAACCTGATAATTCAAATCGAAAACTGCTTTTAGCGATTGGTTTACTAATTCATAACTTGTATTTTGACGCTCTTCTAAAAAGTTAAATGGAATATAGGTATCGTTAATTCCATTGATGTCTTTGTCATATTGAAAGCTTCCATCCTCATTGTAAGGCTGTAGGTATGGATTGGCATTTCTCGAGTAGTTAGCAGGGTTTACACTTGCGTCTCTATCAGAAATAAAGCTTGATTTTTTCGATTGAGTTCCAAACAAGGACACTCCAGCAGTTAGCTTATCACTTAATTGAAAGTTGTTTTTCAACGTAATATTGTAACGTTCAAATCCAGTACCAAATGTTGTTCCTTCTTCGTTGTAGTATCCCAAAGAGAAGTAGTAATCAGAGGTTTCTCCACCACCAGAAATGCTTAGTCCATACTGTTGGTTGAAGGTAGGGCGGTAGAGTTCTTTTCCCCAATCGGTATCCATTAATCTCAAGCGATTAATTGCATTTTGACTTTCGGGAGAAAGCGAGTTAAATCCGCCGGCTCTATAAGCGTCTAATTCGTTGTTGCTATTTAAGATTCTCGCTACTTCTCCTTGCCCTGAGCGCAAATTATTGATGTCAGCTCTACCAGCAAGCATTAACTCTAAATCTACTTTTTCCGATGCATTCATCAGGTTTAGTTTAGAGAATTGAGGACGTTCATTGACGAAGGTGTTCGCTGAGAAATTCACTTTCATCGCTCCTTTTTTACCTTTTTTGGTCGTTACCACGATTACTCCATTTGCCGCTCTTGCACCGTAGATTGCTGTTGCAGAAGCATCTTTTAAGATGGTAATATCCAAGATGTCATCTGGGTTTAATCCTGCTATGGAGAAGTTTTGCAATTGGTCGATATTCTCTTTGTCGTTAAAATTGGGCAAATTGTTTCCTTCCAAAGGCATTCCATCAATCACCCATAGTGGATCTTGAGGGCCGTTTAAAGAAGCGTTACCGCGAATTCTAATCTTCGCTGGTCCACCAGGAGCACCTGTTGGGGTAGTTACTGCCACTCCAGCAATTTGTCCTGCTAACATTTGATCAACACTCGCTACACCTCCTTGTTCAATATCAGCCATGCTGATTTGTGCAACTGAAGATGTTAACTTGCGTTTCTCAATGGTTTGGTATCCTGTAATCACCACTTCGTTCAAAATGTTTTCATCTGTTCCCAAGGCTACGCTATAATGCGTCTTAGACGTTAAGTGAATTAATTTGGACGCATAGCCAATAAAGCTAACGCGAATTGCTTTTGTATCTTTTGGAAGATCAAGGGTGAAATTACCATCGAAATCTGTCATTGTTCCGATACTCGTACTTTCGATAACCCCTTTTTGACCTGTTTCTGTAGATACACTTTGTGTCTCAACAATAACAGATGCTCCAGGTAAGCCCGATTTGTCGCTCGCATCTTGAACAAAACCTGTAATCGTTCTCTTCTCTTGCGCAAAGGCTAAAGTTAGGGTGAAGAACGAAAATAAAAGAAATAGTTTTTTCATTTTCTTAAAAAGTAAGGTTGTTAGTTTTATATACCTAATGCTTGGTTAATTCTATTTGCTAAATCTGCATAGTGAGCTTGTGTCGCTGCATCACCTGATTTTGCTTTTTTGTTGACAAGTTTTCGAATGGCAAATAATTCACCTTTCTTGTAACTCGTTACCTCTGACACTCGCTTCATTACGGTATAGTTAATGTTGCGCGCCTGATTGTCGTTCAATGAAACTCTACACAAGGTAGGCATTTGCAAAGATTGCTCAAGGATTAACCCTTTTTTGTTTGTTTTTTCAAATAGTTTGTTCACATCTATAATGAGTGCATCAACGTAGTTTTTTTGTGTCATTCGCTCCAGAATAGAAAGTGATTTCCCCTTTTTTGTAGAGGCAAAAATATCCCCTCTTACTTGATCAAATAACGCCTGAACCGTATATACTTTTTCTCCTTTAGTTTGAGTTTGCAAGGCTTCATTTTCCAAAAGACGAAGTAAACGCTCATCTGTAAACAGGTGATAAATAGCCGTGTATTGCAATTCTCTTGCTAAGGAGTAAGGCGAGTATTCATATGGACCGACAGGAGAATCTTTTAAGCTGTATGTTTTTTCATTGATGTCATTGAAAAATAACCAGTTAGGAATAGTGAACACATTTTTGCTCAAATACTCAACGGCTCTCTTTTGTGTTTCGTAAGGCACGGGTTGATATGCTTTCTTGTTGTTTCCGAATACAGCATGATCTAAATAAACACCACCAATATTAGCTAAAACATGTTGATTATACATTTGCCATTGTCCAATAGCGCCCATGTATAATTTTCCAGCTTCATAGTAATCTTCTCCTTGGTCATAGGTCCATGGAATTATATTTTCTACTACTATTTTTAAATTTTTTAATCCATATTCGCTAGCTTTCATTGCGTCATTACCCAAATCTTCAGATTGTGATCTTGGGTCGACGATATTCAAGTAGCTTTGTTGTTCACCGTAAAAATACATCGGATCATCTTGATGATCTTCGATCATTTGGCGAAGTGCTTTTTTCTCTTGTTCTTGGGTTGGATACCAGCGGTATCCCCATTCAATGGCGTATTTGTCATACAATCCAATTTGTGGCGTTATAGCGGTTACCTTATCTTCGGGTTGAGCTACGTAATTGTAACGCGCATAATCCATGATTGATGGTGCTGTCCCGCCCATCTGATCTGTAAAAGATTTTGAACGTAAAGAGTCAACAGGAAAAGCAAAAGAAGCTCCCATGTTGTGCTTCAAACCAAAAGTGTGTCCAACTTCGTGAGAGGATACAAATCGAATTGCTTCTCCCATATGTTCATCGCTAAATTTATTCGCGCGAGCTCTTTCGTCAATAGGACCTGTTTGAATACGCATCCAGCTGTGTACCGATGTCATAACGTTGTGCCACCAAATGATATCTGATTCGATAATCTCTCCACTACGGGGGTCAATTACTGAAGGGCCCATCGCATTGGATTTTGGAGAAGCAGCATAAGTAATCACAGAGTAACGCACGTCGTCAATATCAAAATCGGTATCTTCTACAGTTGGCTCTTTAGCGGTAATTGCATTTTTGAATCCTGCTTGTTCAAAAGCAACCTGCCAATCGTGTACACCTGCAATTATTTTCTCTCTCCACTGTGGTGGTGTCGCAGGGTCAATATAGTATACAATCGGTTTTTTTGGTTCCACTAACTCACCACGGAGGTATTTTTCAATATCCTCTTCTTTTGGCTCCATTCTCCATTTGGTAATGAATTCCTTTTCGTCCATTTTGTGTTGGGCATCACTGAAGTACCAATGTTTCTCCGTAAAATATCCCACGCGTTTATCCGCAATTCTCGGTTGCATCGGCTCTTTTGATAACAGAACGATATTCGTCGTTACTCCCATGGAAACCGATACATCACCAGACCCCTCATTCACACTAGTTGTCATCATGGATTTTACCACAATGTTTTCTGGAAACGTCTTGATTCCCTCAATATAAGATAGATTCGTCTTGATTGAGGTAGGTAAACTCAATCCTGATAAAACATCGTTAAAACTCTTTTGATTTCCATCAAATACCTTGTTTACCTTAATAACGGTAGCCGTTGAATCTGGATTTTGGGTTTCAATGTCAAAAACCTCCAATATCGATTCGATAAAGTTGTCCGCAACCGAACGCGTAATCGCATCTTCTTTAGGAGAAGATACACGAGGCGTTTCTGTTTTTACCCAAATTTTGTTTGCAAGGGTATCCTTGTGAAACGTAATCAATTTGTTCTCGTAATTCATCCCCTTATTCGCCCCAGCATCATTGATCTCCAATGGCACTTGCGAAAGCTTGTTCACCAACAAAAACTGACGGTTTAATAAACTATCCGGTATTTCAAAATAAACATCCGTTTTGACTTGAATAACATTAAATAGCCCTTTGGTATAGGTTCCCTTTTTTATTAAATCAGCGTAATTGTTCTCTTTCGTATCAGTAGAGTCTTTTTCTTTTTCCTCCCCCTTTTTCTGCTCTGCTTTCTTTTCAGTCTTCTTCTCTTTGGCGTATAGTAAGCCCGTTGGTGTTTGTGTCAAACAGCCTAGTAACGCTAAAGTACTGATACTTAGTTTAACCGTGTTTCGATTCATTACAATGTTAAGTTTAAGTTAAGTAAGGGATAAAGCTAAGGGTCTTCTTGTTAAACTTAAAATTTTAAGGAGTGAGTGGATTTATTTTGGGAGTGAGTGGATATTTTAACAATTGATCAAGGGGAAAATACAAGTAAAAGTCTCATTATGTGAATAGGTTTCAAAGGTGTCTATTTGATAGTATTGGTATATTGAAGCAATATAGAACAAACCAAATCCTTCGCTTTCTTCTTTTTGCTCCTTGAGTTGAATATTATTGATCACGGTTGCGTATTCATTAGTTAAGGTTACTTGGATCAACAACGGCGTTTCTATCGTAGCAATATTGTGCTTCATCGCGTTTTCAACTGCAATTTGCAAGGCTAAATAAGGAATCTTAGTGAGCGTAGGCGCTTGTCGTTTATCGATGACTTCAAAGTGTAGTTCCTTCGGAAATCGAATGCGATGTAGAGCAATGTATTGTTCAATGAATTTTAACTCATCGTCCAATTCAACTAAATTGCTGTTGGGTGAGTGAATCAAATAGCGGTAGGTCTGACTCAAATCTAAAGTAAATTGCTGTGCTAAATCACTGTCAATGGTAATGAGCATATAAAGCGAATTCAAAGAATTAAAGAGAAAATGGGGGTTAATCTGATTTTTCAACTGCTTGAGTTGGATCAAAGCCTTTTCTTTAGTCAACTTCTCTAACTCTTCTTTTTCTTTATAAGCGCGTTTGCTCTCTAAATTGTAAAAGTAAAGCAATAGGAGGATGATTGATATGGAGCTAATAAAAATTAAATAAGTATTTCGCTTCAAGGGAATTACGTTTTCATCTACATTTACTTTTGGAAAATTTATACTGATATACCCTTTAAAACTGGCTACGTTAAAAGCCGTAAAAAAGCGATATACTTCTAAGTTTAAAAATTCAGATTGAACGACCTGAGGAAGGGATTTATTGTTTTTATGGGTGGTTGTATCTCGACTTGTTGTCGAGGAAACTTCAAAGACGTTCTTCCCTATTAAACTGATTTCAGGGTGATAAATACAGGTGCCATCTGCTGCGAATATATAAGCGTAGTTTGGCGTGGTGATGTCAATTGTTGTCAGGTGTTTGTGGAGTTCATTTAGGTCAAAGGTAAACCCCGTTAAAATGCGTTTATGCTCTCTTTCTATATAGGTCCAAATGACCCAATACAAATCCTGATGAAGTTGGATGAAAGTATTGGTATTTGTTAGCGGTTGATGGTGTATCAGCTGTTGCACAAAGGGCGTTTCCAACGGCATTACTGAATCTGGACTTAGGTTGTGTTCTTCTATGTGTTGAGTCGAATCTATAACGATATACCAATTATAGCTAGGTATGCTGTTATAGGGTTGTATCTCATTGACCACATTATACTTAAATTGAAGCTGATCTAAGGGGGTTTCCTGAACGAGATCCGCCAACAAGTGTAGCTGATTGTCAAATTTTTTAAACTCTTCTTCTAACGCATTTTTTCGATGGTTAAAACTTTTTTTGATAATATCTTGATAGGTCTCTTCGTAACTGCTGTTGATAGAATTACTCAAGAACAAAATTGCCACAGAGGTAATGCTCACAATGGCAATTGCAATACTCAAAAGTGTTCTACGTGAAAGCAGGAGTTTTTTCATAAAAAGTACAACTTGTTACAATTAATACAGAAGGTATGGGGTACGAGTTACCGCAAAGGCTGATAAGCCTTCTATCCAAGATTGTCTAATTTCGTCTTCTGTTAGACCAGCAATAATCTGCTGCTTCAACTGTTCTGTTCCCGCTAACTTAACAAAGAAATTAGTAAAGAATTTTTCTTTGTTTTTCGATTGCTGATAAGCTTTTAACAACCATTTTATTTCCAGTTTATTGACGTATTCCTCTTTTGAAAGATCCTCCCCGTAGCACAATTTTCCATTGTTCATCGGATCTTTCGCTCCTGCATTGGGTTTTGGGGTAAAGCTAAAAGGCATATGCTCTAAATACGGCGATCCATAAATCTGAAATTGCAACGAGGTACCGCGACCAGAACTGACATTTGTACCTTCAAAAAAACACAAACTCGCATAGAGGTTGATGGCTTGGTCATTCGGCAAATTGGGCGATGGAGCTACCGGAAGAGCGTATTGCATGCTGCGGTCATAATTTAAATTGGGAATGACGGTTAAATCTGCTTGAATCCCGTTTTTTAACCATTTCTCACCATTTATCATCAATCCATACTCGCCTATGGTCATGCCGTGTAAGGTAGGGATGGGGTGCATGCCGACAAAACTCTTGTTTTTCATTTCCAAAATCGGACCATCAATAATAGCAATATTAGGGTTGGGACGATCTAAAATGACGATTGGAATATCGTTTTCTGCACAGGCTTCCATTACGTAATGAAGGGAGGAAATATAGGTGTAAAATCGAGCGCCAACATCTTGCAAGTCAAATAGCAAAACATCAATGCCAGCCAATTGGTCTTTGGATGGTTTTTTGCTGTTGCCATAAAGCGAAATAATAGGCAAACCCGTTTGGGTGTCCTTGCCGTCTTTTATTAATTCTCCCGCATCCGCCGTTCCTCTAAAACCGTGCTCTGGAGCGTAAATCTTGATGAGATTAATCTTATTTTGAATTAAAAAATCAACCGTTGAGGTATAGTCTGTTTTCGTAATGTCCTGGCGGACAACCCCCGTTTGATTTGTTAAAATACCCACTTTTTTGTTGCGCAATAAATCAAAATAAGCCGCTGTGTTTTCAGCACCTACCACAATTGTCGATACAGCAGAAGGAATCCCATCTGGAGCTGGTGAAAAAGAATAAGAATTTACACTATAAATCAATAGGGTTACTAAGAATAATAATGTATTTTTGACTGTTGAATTTGATATCATAACAAAGTTGAAATTAGAATATTTTATAGCTAAACGCTTAGTAACTACAAAGAATCATAAAAGTAGTGTATCTGCTCCGATTATTAAAATCGCCATAACAGCCATTGCTTTGGGGATTATTATGATGCTTGTCTCTGTTGCTACAGGTTTGGGCTTGAAACACAAAATTAGAGATAAAATTTCAGCTTTCAGCGGTCATATTGTAATTACTAAGTACGATGCCAATATTACTGACATTACGCTGAAACCAATTGAATTAAATCAGCGTTTTTACCCTAATTTTGACGAGGTAAAAGGAGTGAAAAATGTGCAACCATTTGCTTCAAAAGCGGGAATTATCCGCACAGAAAATGCTTTCGAAGGAATCATTTACAAAGGAGTAACCGCTCAGTATCACTTTGGGGAAATCGAAGAATACATCGAACAAGGACGCCTACCAGTGCTGAAAGAAGGGGAAATGAGTAACGAAATTTTGATGTCAACTTATATTGCCAATCGCATGGGCTTTCACTTGGGCGATAAAGTAAATACCTATTTTATGAAAGATTGGGGAAATAAAGTACCCAATATTCGTCAATTTGAAATTGTCGGGCTGTATAGCTCAGGATTGCAACAGTTTGATGAAAATATAATCCTTGGCGATTTGCGCCACGTTCAACGGTTAAATCGCTGGTCTGCCAATGAAGTAGGCGGATTCGAAGTTATCTTGGACGACTTTGATCAAATTGAAGAGAAGGGAAGTGAAATTTATTTGAATTTGCCTTCTACTGTGGATAGTAAAACCATCGTCGAAAAATATGAGAATATTTTTGGCTGGCTAGGGATGTTTGACTTTAATATTAAAGTAATCATCATTATCATGATTGCCGTAGCGTCTATTAATATGATTGTCGCTTTGCTCGTGCTAATTTTGGAACGCACTCAAATGATTGGGATGCTGAAAGCTTTAGGCGCTACAAATTGGAGTGTGAGAAAAATATTTTTATACAATGCCTTTTACTTAATTGGAAAAGGACTCTTATACGGGAATCTCATTGGATTAGGGATGCTCTTTATTCAAAAGTATACAGGTTTGATTAAATTAGATCCAACGTCTTACTATGTGCGTGAAGCTCCCGTGTTGATTCGCTTATCTGATGTTGTATTGCTCAATGTTGGTGTAGTTCTTGTAGCGATGCTCGTACTGCTGATTCCCTCTTATTTAATAACAAAAATATCGCCTGTTAAGGCTATTCGATATGATTAAAAAAGGTCGCTGAAAGACCTTCCTCATCAAGTTTCTAACTTTTAGGCATCTCTATATCGTCCTCTTTTAAGCAAAAAAACGAATCATAAACGATGACCCATCTCGTTGTTAATTGTACTTTTTATTTTGTTTTATACCCCTTGTCATTAAGGATGCTGTGCACGGTCATAAAAGAGTTATTAGTCTAAGACATTGGGGTAAACAAATATCTAGAATTAAGTACAAAGACCCTAAAAAACTATTCATTTTGTGATGCAAACACAGGCCTTAGCTGAATGGACATAGTCGTCTAAACTAGTAAGGGCAAGTAGCAGGTGGTGTGGCTAACAGTTGCTTTGTATCTCGGTAGAGCACATAGGATTAAGGCGTATCCATAGGATACGCCTTAATTTAAAGAAATTAGTATGAACAAGATCCTCTAATATAGAGTAAAAGAGTGGTTTTTGTGTTGATCTTTAGCGGAAGAAAAACGTATTATTTTCTTAGTTGCTTGGGAGAGTAACCTGTATATTTTTTTACAAAACTCGAAAAGTAAGTAGCATATTCAAAACCAAGAGTAAAGGCTATTTCAGATACACTCATGGTAGAGTGTTTTAGTAATCGCTGGGCTTCAATTAGAATGCGTTCTTGTATAATCGTAGTGGTTGGCTTTCCCAGGGTTTGCTTCACTACAAAATTCAAATAGTTGGTATGAACATTCAACATGAAGGCAAAGTCTGTCGCTGTTTTTAATCGAACCACTTGATGCTTGTCAGTAATGGGAAATTGCTTTTCGACTAGTTCTAAAAATTGAGCACACAAGCGATTCGTTGCATTTTTCTTTTCTGTTAAAGTGTAGGTGCTCTTTAGTTTGTTAGCTTGATGAATAATAATCTCTACATAATTCCGCAAAATCTCCTGTTTCAATGGATAATCCTGTCGGTGTTCCATGACAATATTTTCAAATAAGGACCGGATCATTCGATCTTGCTCTAAATCTAAAGCATAAATAGGTGTTGCTTGTAAGGCGTGTAAGGTAGAGCGAATTTCGTTGCTTTTAAAGCCAAGAAAATTATTGGTGAACAAGCAAAAAAAACCATCCGGTGATTCGGAAGTTGGCTCAAGGGTATAGGTAGATAATGGATTTGAAAAAAATAAAATTGGACCACTAAATTCACGGGTTTCCGTACCGCAGAATAACTTGCTTTTACTGTTTAAATACGATACCTTATAATGTGTCTTTATATTATAAGGTATGAGTAACTCTTTGCCTTCTTTCTGTGAGTAAACAGCGAATTCCTTTGCATTAATGTTAAATATAGTCGTCAGATCTTGATCGATATCATCCAATTCTATCTTTGGGGTTGAATTTGTCATTTTTTTCGCTTATTGGTTTCTTACATATAGATTCTGGTATCATTAAAGCGTGATCTTATTTATTTGTGTTTTATAGGTATTGGTAAAATTATGTATTATTGTAACTTTATGTTTGATTAAAATGCGTTATTTGTTGTGTTTTTTATATATTTTTAAAAATATGTTTTCATACTGTATCTTGTCCATGACAAAATGTGTTTTTAGTAAGTGTTAGTCGTTTTTATTGTGAATTGAATTCGAAATATCAGTAATATTTATTCCGTTGTAGTCTGAGGTTGAGGTTTTTACTGGTAATTTTTATTTATAATCAAAAGGCGATTCAAAAAATAGAGCCAAGAAAACACAAAAGTCCAACCGCTCAATTAAAAAACAGTCTGCTCTAGGTAGAGCGTAAACTCCATGATCAAGATCAACTTTTTTTAAAAAAAAGAGACTTTTTTAATTTTTTTTGATCGTTTGTATGTAGCGGTTTTACCCTTTTACAAAATGATACGCACAAGTGCACGAATATTAAAAGGAAGTCAAAGGGAAGTGTTGTTGTACATGCATGTGCTATTGTATAAATGCAAAAAGGCAGGTACCTTTTAGCTAGTCAGCAAGTACACAGTGCAATTGTCGTCTGTTAACAAGATAAAAAAGGCAAGTAGTAGGTGTAGGGCCTAAATGGATGGATCTACAAGGGACTTGCTGTATATAAGTTTAGTGTTTGCTGCGTCAATGGACACTGAAGCAAGATGCAAAAAAGAGCAGCGTTCGAGTAACTTTTTAGAATTGATATTTGATTCAAATAGCTGTGCGCGAATATGGGTATACGCCAAGTGTTGTTGAGCGAATTGTTCTACTCCACATAATAATTCAGTGGCAAACCCTCTTTTCCAATACGTTTGGTGTAAGATATACCCGACTTCGATGTGGGTGGGAGCGTCTCCACAGGGAAATAAACCAATTTCTCCAATTGTAATGCGAATGCCAGCCTCTTCCCAAATAATTTTGTATAACCCGATTTTTTTGTCATACAGTGTTTGGTTCATCTGGTATTTCGCTTCCAAATCAGCAAGTGTCCAAGGTGATTTATTGTTTGGAATCCACTGCATAGTGACGGGGTGATTGTGTAGGGCTAATAAATCGCCATAATCCAAAGGCAAATGAATAGGGCAAATAGATAAGCGCTCTGTTTTAAATAGAATAGACATTTGATCTTACATGTAAAAAGTAGATAAATATACGGGTTTTGTATTGGTTTTCAGGGAAGTAAGAATGTGAAAATTTTTGATAAAAAATATAATTAATATTCTATATTGTGATATATAATTCAAAGTTAAGTTTTAAATAGCATGATTTTTGTAGGATTAAATTATGATTATTTTAGAATTTTTAAATTGAATCCAACTTAATACAATCAAAACAAATGAAACAGAAGTCAATCGGTAATATATTAACAATTGGGTTTGCGCTATTCGCTATGTTTTTCGGCGCAGGAAATATCATCTTACCTCCAATCATTGGTTTGATTACTGGAGAAGATTGGACATCGGCAGTGACGGGTTTTACTATTACTGCTATTATAGCTCCTTTTCTTGGAATACTTGCTGTGCTGTTCTCAGGGGATGAGTTTACGGATTTAGGGAAAAGAGTCAATAGAACAGGTGGGGTGATTTTAGCTACCATGATTATTTTGAGTATCGGTCCGCTTGTTGCAATTCCGCGTACCGCTGCAACGACGTTTGAAGTTGGATTGGCGCCAATCTGGCCCGATTTTAGCCCTGTAATTTCCTCTATATTGTTCTTTGGTGTAACGCTAACGCTCTCTATATCTCCTTCTAAAGTTGTGGATATTATTGGAAAATATCTTACACCTTTGCTGTTAATCTTACTGGTTGTTATGATTCTGATGGGGGTGCTTTATCCATTAGACGTTACAGAAGATACGGGAATAAATCCTGTTGAATCTTTCCGTATTGGTTTTGCAGAAGGGTATCAAACAATGGATGTACTGGCATCCGTTATTTATGCGGGAATTATTATATCCGCAGTGAAAGCCAAAGGATATACTAGTACAGAAGCTAAAACAAAAGCAACCTTCTTATCAGGCGCTGTAGCAACTTCTTGTCTATTGTTTATCTACGGAGGACTTGTATATCTTGGTGCAACTTCTGGCTACACTGCTTCGGGTGATTTAAAAAGGACGGAATTATTGCTCTATATATCAAATAGCGTCTTGGGAAATGAAGGTACAATTGCTTTATCCTTGTGTATTGCCCTAGCGTGTTTAACCACTGCAATTGCCTTGGTTTGCGCAACTGGAACCTTTTTTAGTCAACTAACTAAAGGTAAAGTAAGCTATAAAACAATTGTAATCGCGACCTGTGTTTTTTCCGCTATCCTCGCTGTAAATGGAGTAGATCAGATTATAGATTATGCAGGACCTTTCTTGGGCATTATCTATCCGATTACCCTTACCTTAATATTATATGTAGTTGTTTTTGGAAAGATAGTCAAAAGCAAAGTGCCTTTTGTAGGTGCCATTATTACGACAACAATTTATTCTTTAGTGCAATTTTTCTTGACAATCACCTTGAAAACCGCTGCAGAAGATAGTTGGCTATGGGAAGTTGAGAAGGGATTACACAAGATTCCGCTATACAGTTATGACGTTCCTTGGTTATTGCCTTCTTTTGTTGTGTTTTTAGTGGCTTACCTCTTCAATCGAAATTAGAAATACGTTTAACTAAAAACGTAAAAAAATAGAACCCCGCCTTTATGAGACGGGGTTTCTTGCTTTATAGGGATATTTTTTCACCTTGTTTTGGAAAAATATAGTTTAGCTGTAGTGGATTTTCTTGGAATAGCTCTTGTTTGATAACTTCAATTTGATTTCCTGATGGCTTTAGGTGAGTCACAATCAGCTTTAAGTCCTTTAAGTTTTCCAGCCCTGCATATTGTGCCAACTTGTTTAACTCTTCCTGTAATAGTTTAGGTGTTAAGTGACCAAAGAGTAAATGTTCCGGTTGACTATTGGGAAAAGAAACCTCTAATAAGATTGTCTTTAGGTTTTTATTGCGCACTAAAGGGGCAATGTATTGCCAAATCTCATCTAGGTGATTGGTCTTTTCAATGCGATCTGCTCCAGTGTCTCCAAAGTACAAGACATAGTCATTGTTGTTTTTGAGTAAGATAGCCGAACTCTTTTGTGGATTGACATGACTCAATTCAAATATCTCCGCAGTAAAGGTTGTCTGGTCTATAGCAAAAGATTGTAACGGTTTTTCCTTCTTATAGGTATATTTACCCAAGATAGGAGATTCTCCTTCGCTTCCAAAGTTCGCCCAAGAAGCATTGGTGAAATAATTGTGCTTAAAAATAGCAGTCACGAAAGGCAAGGAGTATATCGGTTTAGCCGAATCTTCAGGTGAGTTAATAATCAAACCCGATACGTGATCCAAATGCCCATGCGATATAAAGTAACCTTTAATGTAATTTTGGAGGACAGTTTCAAAGGAAACCTCAAAAGTGCCCTTTTCAATAGCTTTGTTTATGCCACTTCTTATCGTTCCTGCATCAAGGGCTAAATAACTATTGCTGTTTTCAACTCCTACTAAATAACAAGATAAATTACTTTCATCTCCGCCACCATAAACCCCCAAGGGAATAATTTCAAGGTTCTGCGCAAATAGGGAAGAAGTACTGTAAAGTAAAAAAGTGGACAGTGTATAAAAAAGCTTTTTCATGTGATTCTAATTTTTTACAAAAATACGAGATAATCCTAGGAGACCTTATCCGATCTATACTTTTTTATTTTCACTCAAAAGTTAACTAATATGGAGGTAACAGTTTAGTAATAGCTCCATAATCTTTCCCATCCTCTTGCGATATACCTTTGGCTTGAACTAATGAGAACGAAATGGATCAAAAGGATAAATGGATCAATGATCACTTTGAACTATACTGGGATGAACTCTATACGTATTCGTGTAATATTGTCCGCGATCACTTGGTAGCAGAAGATGTAGTACAAGATGTTTTTGTACAAATATGGAATAACTTTCATCAATTGACCATTTTAGATCCCAAGGCTTATCTTTGGAGAAGTGTGCGAAATCGAAGTATTCTAGCTCTAAAATCAATTGATTTTGATACAGTTCAAATTGAAACAGTTTATCACGTTCTTACTCAAAATGAGTCGTTGTCAGAAGAAGAACAAGGATATTATAAGGAAGAATTGGTGCACCTTGTTTTTGCTAAAGCTAGAGAGGTGCTCCCTCAACGATGTTTGGAAGTATTTGAGTTGCGCTATGGCAGCCATTTAACCTATAGGCAAATAGCTGAAAAACTCAGCATATCTGAAAGTACGGTAGATAAACAAATTCACAAAGCGATAAAGAGCTTAAAAACAAGTTTGCCTTATGCTATTGACGTGATGACTGTACTGTTGATTATTAGTCAAGCTTAGGTTGCGTATAGGTTATTGATCCAAGGGTATATTATCTAATTGTTAAGAAACAACAAGAGGAATGGGGAGAATGGGCTATGTCTCACTCTTAATTATAGAAACCCATTAGACCCATGATTAATAAGTTTAGACAACTTTGTGAGAAATACCTGAATCAAACCGCTACACAAGCAGAGCAAAAGGTAGTAGATGATTTTATCCAGGAACTACAAAAACAGGCCTTCACTACAGGCGAACTTGTTCGAGAAGACAAACAACTAAAACAGCGAATTTTTAGTAGTATAAAATTCAAAACAGTAGTTCGTAAGAAAAAACAAAGACGTCAACAAACTCTATTGCTATTAGTTGCTTTTTTAGGTTTGATATGCACTAGCTTGTGGCTAACGTCCAATTTTATTTTTAAAGATACACTTCAATATACAGTAGCCCGAGGGGATGAACCTAAACGCTTTGTGCTGGATGATGCAACAGAAGTAGAGCTAATGCCCGGTTCTCAATTAATACTCCCCTCTGATTTTAATGCTGTTGATCGCCGAGTAACATTAGAAGGAGAAGCCTTTTTTAATGTAAATCGCAATGCAACCAAGCCTTTTATTGTACATACAGAACAAGTTTCGGTAACGGTTTTAGGAACTTCTTTTACGGTTCGTGCTTCAGAAGTTGTGGTTCGTACAGGAAAAGTGACGGTTGAAAATCAAAAGGATACTTTGGATAAAGTATGGTTAAACGCTCATGAGAAAACTACCTTGTTTGACGGGCGTCTTCACTCCTCTACAGTTGATGTTTTAACTCTAATATCAACCAATAAAGAGGAGCTTGTTATGCATGAATTACCCTTGATTACCTGGAAAAAAAGAATAGAAGAAGAGTTTAATGTACAACTTCATTTTGAGGGTATCTCTACCACAGATTTTTTTACTACGGGAGATTTTAGACATACCTCCCTCAAAGATATTCTACACAGTTTTTGTTTTATTCACCAAGTGAGATACACGGTTTCAGGCGCTGCTATTCACTTTGAAAACGAGTGGAACGGATGAAATGTTTAAGAAGAAAGTATCTGAATCTTGGCCTTGTGCTTAGTATGCTGCTCCTGCAGTATGCCGAACTTTTTGCTTCTTGCCAATCCATATCCGTTTTGCCTCCTAAAAATATAATTGTGCTACAACATAAAACCAATAGCATAGCAACACTCTTTTCTCTAATTGAAAAACAAACTCAATTTAGGATTGTATATTCTTTGGAAGCTATTGATACTTCTCGTACGATTCATTCCTCTACCCTGCATGTTGACTTAGGGACTTTATTGGCTCAAATAACAACGAAACGGGATATGATGTACAGTGTAAGTGGAAATTTAATTTCCTTTAAAAATGGAAGAAAAGCTCAAGAACGATCGGCTACCTCAGAAACTTCCAATTCAATCGATTTGATTCAAGGGAGCATTAAAGATCAACAAGGACAGCCTCTTTCACACGCTGTGGTTCGCCTTTTGCATACCCCTGACTTTGCAAGGACTGATGAGGAAGGGAATTTTAGCATTCAACTTGTCAAAGGAATAAAGCATCCTATTTTGTTGGTAGAACTAGTAGGGTATGATCCAATAGAAGTTGCTGTTACCTCTATACAAGCAAAACAATTGCACCTGCAACTAACCAAACAAAATAAAGATTTGGAAGAAATTGTCATTACTGGATATGCCAATCAAAGAAGAGCTAATTATACTGGAGCTGTTGAGCATATTTCCGGTTCGGCAATCAACGATTTACCGCATGGGGATCTCGTAGATATGTTAGATGGAAAAGCAAAAGGTGTTCAGGTATTCAGCGCACATAGTCCTGGTGGTGGAAATGCTATGGCAATACGTGGTCTCAGTACCATACACGCGAATGACCCCCTAATTATCCTCGATGGATTACCCTTGGTTAATGGGTTAAATACAATCAATCCCAATGATGTAGAACATATTCAAATTTTAAAAGACGCTGATGCATCGATGTACGGATCAAGAGCAGCAAATGGCGTCCTATTGATTACAACCAAAAAAGGGGATGATCTAAATGCTGTGACACTTGCTCTATCTAGCTATGCAGGTATTCAATATGCTGTGAATCTACCTACAATGCTCAATGCAAAACAGTATGGCCAATTACTTTGGCAAGCGTATCAAAATGATGGAGTATTGCCCAATCACAGTATTTATGGTAATAATCCCACAGCAATACAACTACCTGAGTATTTAACTGCTGATCAAACCATTCGAAGTGCAGACGTAAATTGGGTCAAATCAATTTTTACTCCAGCGCGTATTCAATCACATAGTTTTTCTGTTTCAAAAGGCGATACCCAAGCTAAACAGTTATTTAGTTTAGGCTATTTTGAACAAAAAGGAATTATTAAAGACACGTATTTTAAACGACTTACTGCTCGATATAACTCTAGTTATCAGTTGTTTAATTCTCATCTTGTGTTAGGGGAAAATGTAAGTTTAGCCTATGCAGATCAAGTCGAAATTGGCACGAATAAAGCCTTAAATTCTATTGTATATGATGCCTATATGTATCCCTCTATTATTCCTGTGTACAATGAATCGGGCGATTTTTCAGGAAATCCTATTAATGACAGACAAAATCCTCTAGGACGCTTACACCGAAATAAGGATAATAAAGTGAAACAATTAAGAGCTTTAGGCAATCTTTATGCTCAGGCTAACTATGGGGATTTTTCTTTCAAAACTTCCTTAGGACTTGATTTTCAGAATGTAAATGCAAAGCGGTTTTCTGCGACTTTTGATGAGTTATTCGTGCAAAATGAGGTGAATGCCCTGACAACAGAAAGTAGGTTTAATTACGAAATGGTTATGAGCAATACGTTGGGATACCAACGCCAATTTCAAAATCAATCCGTTCAATTACTCCTAGGACAAGAGGCAATCCAATACTATTATGAGGGATTATCTGCTTCAAGACATCACTTTTTGCAAGAAGATCCCTCCAATTGGTTCTTGGATTATGGAACACAAAATCAACTCAATTCAGGCAATGCCTATCAATGGAATTTAAGTTCCTATTTTGCAAAAGTCTCTTACAATTACAAACAAAAATATTTAGGTGGGTTGCTCCTTAGGCGCGATGGTACATCGCGGTTACAAAAACACAAATGGAGTAATTTCCCTGCGCTTTCATTGGGATGGAGGATTAGTGAAGAACATTTTTGGCCGTTAAAGCAACAAAATACCACGGCATTAATGAAATTTAACTGGGGAATTAGTGGAAATCAACAAGTTCCTACGTATTCTACTGTTCAAAGTTTTAGCCACAACAACTACAATTCGAATTATGATATTGATGGATCTCAACATACAAGTGAAACTGGGTTGGTTTCCACACGTGTAGCCAATCCCAATTTGCGATGGGAATCAACTGAGCAAGTCTCTGCTGGATTGGATGCTTCTTTTTTTTACGATAAGTTGAGGTTCACCGTTGATTTCTATTCAAAGAAAACCAAAGACCTTCTTGTCTACCGATCACTGCCTCTGACTTTTGGTGGTGCACATAAAGGACAATGGATAAATGATGGAGTGGTACAGAATAAAGGTATTGAAATCGGACTCGAGTATCGCAATTCTTTTCAGGGACTCGATTGTGCTTTTGAGTTACTCTTTACACAAAATAAAAATAAAATGACCCGTCTATCATCTACCTCTTATTTGACCATTCCCAGTTCGTCTTTACACGATGTGAATTTTGGACAAGAGGTCTCTAGAACAGCAGTAGGAGCGCCAATAGGAGCATTTTACGGTTATAAAACAGCTGGAGTTTTTCAAAACCAAACAGAAATAGAAACCTATGGTTTACAACCCAATGCACAACCAGGGGATTTGCGCTTTGTTGATACCAACCAAGATGGGACAATCGACCATAGGGATAGAACCCAAATAGGAACGCCTCACCCCAAATTTACTGGGAGTTTATCCATGAACTTTGCCTATAAAAACATCGAATTACAACTGTTTTGGATTGGTAGTTATGGTAATGAAATATATAACCTTACGAAGTATCAAACGCATTTTTTTAATCAAGAGGCTTATAATAAATCAACTGAATTATTAGGAGCATGGACGGTGGACAATCCAAACAGTTCAATCCCAAGATTAACAAGGGATGATCCCAATAATAATATTCGTCCTTCTTCCTATTATATTGAAGATGGTTCATTTTTGAAATTGAGTCAGCTTCAAGTGGCCTATTCCTTTGAAAGCAAACGGTATAAAAAAGCCAAATTCAGACTATACTTCCAGGTCAGTAACGTTTTTACACTGACTAAATATTCAGGAGTCAGCCCAGAAGTGGGATTTCAAAATTACGCTAGTAACAATAGAAGCCTTGATCTCGGCGTAGATCGAGGACTGTATCCACCAGCTAAAACAATGTCTCTAGGTTTTACCATTAGCTATTAAACGATGAAGAAGAAAAAAAATATATCCTTTTATCTGTTGAGTTTGCGATTCCTTTTGGCAGTAAGTATCACGTCATTGTGGGCTTGTAATTCAGATTTTTTAACGGAGACACCTCCAGGAGAGTTGTTACCCGAAGAGATAACTACAACAGAACATGTTGAAAAATTGATCATTGGAGCCTATCAAATACTCAATGGACAACTAGATAATTCTTCCAATGCAATGAATTCACCAGCCTCTAATTGGAGCTTTGGTGATGTGATGTCTGATGACGCTTATAAAGGAGGGGGAGGAACAGGAGACCAAGTGCAAATACACCGTATGGAAATGTATCAAACAGACCCAACGATTCTCGATGTTGAACGCAAATGGAGCGTTTTGTATGAAGGAATTTACAGGGTCAATACAGCTTTGCGTTTGTTGGAGCATGTCGATGATTTTGATCAACAACACAAACAACAAAGAAAGGGGGAACTCTACTTTTTGAGGGGACACTATTACTTTGAGTTAAAACGTCTTTACAATCGAATTCCCTATCTAGATGAAAGTATCGTTGACATGGACGCCTTTACTGTTTCCAATGTTCTCTATACATCAGAGGAACTGTGGGAAAAAATAGGTCAAGATTTTTTGCGAGCCAGTGAGCGACTTCCCCTTAAGCAAATGGAAGTGGGAAGACCTACACAAACGGCAGCGATTGCCTATCACGCTAAAGTGAAATTATACCAAGGAAAGTGGGAAGAAGTTATTCATTTAACCCAACAAGTGCTAGGAAGTACTTATGGTTTATATGCTGATTTTGAAGGACTTTTCTTACCTGAAAACGACAACAATAAAGAAATCATTTTTGCTGTGCAGCACGCCATACAAGATGGTAGTCTTCACAATTATAACGGGAGCGTCGGAGATAGACTCGCTTCACCTGGTGGGCCGTTTTATCCGCAATATGGTTTTCATCGTCCCTCTCAAAATTTAATTAATGCTTTTCGAACAAATGAACATGGATTACCAGTGTTGGATACCCTAGATCTCCGTGCTAGTGATTTTGTAGATCCACGATTGGACCATACAGTTGGACGACCAGGAATACCCTATCGCGATTTAGGTATTCTGTACCACCAAAGTTGGGCTAGAGACGAGGCTACATATGGACCGTATGGTCCCAAAAAACGCATCGTTTCTGCAAAATCACCATACTATAGTAAGACTTGGCCGTATGTTTCGGCATTGAATTACTATGTGATTCGATATGCTGAGGTCTTGTTGTGGAGGGCAGAAGCCTTGGTTGAACAAGGAGATTTTAATCAAGCTCAAGTCTTAGTAAATCAAATTCGCATGCGAGCGAAACAATCACAGTACGTAAAACGATTAGATCAACAAGGTGCTGCTGCGCCTTACTATATCGAACCCTATAAAAACCCATGGCGAACAAAAGAACAAGCCCAAAAAGCGGTTCGATTAGAGTCGAGATTAGAACTAGCCCTAGAAGGTGAACGCTTTTTTAATCTTGTGCGATGGGGAATTGCCTCGGATGTCATCAATAATCAATATTTACCTCGAGAAAAACAAAAGAGAAATTTCTTAACCAACGCTCATTTTCAAAAAGGAAAAAATGAGTACCTCCCTATTCCTCAGCGCTATATCGATGGAGCAGGGGAGATTAAAATCGAACAAAACCCAAATTATTAAGTATGAAAAAAATGATGTTGCTGTTTGTTTTTGCTGCCTGGAGTTTGACTGGATCTGCTCAGGAAAGCCACAACAATAAAACAGTTGAACAATTGAAGGAAAACAATTTTTACTTTTTTAGTCAGCTCCTTCAAAATGCAGAAGTGAGTCAGCACGTGTTGAAAAGTAGAAAACTCCAAGCTTGGACAGAAAATCAAAAAGTAAAACTTGAAAGTCAAGCGGATGTAACACAAATCAAAACAGCTGATCAATTGATCACCCCTTATCTTTTTACAAAAGAAGAAATGGCTGCCATAGTTAGTGAATTTCAAAAGATGAGCAAGCACAAAGATGTGAAGAAATTTGTTCAATCTATGCGAGATTCAGGAAAGTATGCAAATTTGGATACTGCAAACGACGATTCATTTCTCGCTGAAATTGTCCGATTAAATTTAGAAGGAATCAATCACACCTTAAATGTATATGGTAAAGGATTGGATCCGTTCTATCCAAAAATTGACGCTGTTTCTTATGAGGTAACCTCCAATTACTACAAGCGAACCTTGCTTTATTGGTCTAGTCATTTATTGGAGAACGGAAAGGACATCTCCTTGTTTTTTGAGCGTTCACTAGACTATGCTTTGTATTTGATGTATTTCAATCATCGAGATGAAGGCGTTCGCTATGAATCGTTAGACGAGCAGTACAATGCAAAGGCAATAGACTATGCAAAAGAAGTTGATTTTGGATCCTACCCTTATAATGCGCTGCTTGTCTTAGGGGATGGACCAGCCAATTATCGAGATCCTTTATCGGCTTTAGGAAAGCTTAATTTAGAGATTGCTGTGGCTCAATACAGACAAAAGAAAGCACCCTTTATTCTTGTTTCA
Organism: Myroides sp. DF42-4-2; assembly: GCF_030326445.1. Taxonomy (NCBI): domain Bacteria; kingdom Pseudomonadati; phylum Bacteroidota; class Flavobacteriia; order Flavobacteriales; family Flavobacteriaceae; genus Myroides; species Myroides sp. DF42-4-2. The sequence continues at coordinate 7,873 of NZ_JACAKI010000022.1, read as the reverse complement.
GGAGGACACGTACACCCCAACAGAACTGCAACTTGTGAAGCAATTGTCATGAAAGACGAGTTGATGAAAGTCTACGGTATTCCTGAGAAAGCCATTATTGTTGAACCTTATGCTCGACACACTACAACCAATTTGAGAAATGCAACCCGTTTAATGCTGCGCTATGGATTTAATATCAAACAAAAAAGCATGATCGTCAGTCACTATAATCACATTAGGATGATTTACGATGCCAAATTCAAACAGCGATTCGTCACAGAATTAGGCTATCTCCCAGGGGAATTTATCGAAATAGAAAATGGTGAACTCCTAGAGTACTATCCTGTAGAAGTCATGACACAGATTAATCCGCTTGAACCTCTAGATCCATAACCTAATAAAAATAGTAACCAAGAACGTAAACCTAAACGAAATGAAACAAAAATTGTTTTTTTTATTCGCCTTGTTGAACCTAGCTTTTTTAGCTAATTGTTCTTCTTCCGATGATCAATTGGAACAAAGGCCTCAACCCAAAACTATTGAGCATTTGCGAAAAGTAACCCTATCGCCCGACTTAAAATTTGGAGCCACAGCGCTAACGGCTGTTGTGGTGAGTGATCCCGCTCAAGGAAATACCGAACACAATTATCTCGTGGTACAAGATAAAATAGCAAAAGCGGCGATTGTATTAGAATTGACCAATGCAGTTCGCTATAAAGTGGGGGAAGTCGTAGAAATTAACCTCGAAGGAGCAACCTTACAAGAAGTAGATGGAGAAAAAATAGTCAAAAATATCTCAGGAGTAAATGTAAAAGTTACTGGAGAACAACTTCAAGTTGCACCAATTGCCGTTGATCTTTCAACGTTGAAGAAAGAAGTTCCTTATTGGGGGCCTATTTTAGTAGTGTTAGACGATTTGCAAGTCGATACACAAGACCAGACAACTTGGCAAGGAAGTCGTCAAGTAAGTGATGGCATTGCCACAGCTGCATTAGAAGTGCGTAAAGAAGCGCAATTCGCAGATCAGCCTATAGTGAAAAAATTAGCCACACTAGCAGCAATTGCTCGAATGGATGAAAAAGGAGTTAGACTGATGCCTCGCTCATTAGAAGATATGACACTCAAAATTTCAGAATTGAAAGAAGATTTCGAACAGAGCTCTAGTAGTTCATACGATGTAAAAAGTTTACTTTTTAGAACAGGAGAATGGATTATTGATGGTGGAATTACGGCCGCAACGGATGCAGATCCTAAAAATGGAGCACAGAGTATTCGTCTACAAGGACATGTATCGAATGAGCTGAGAAAAGGAATCCTCAGTATGAATTTTGATTTAGATGAACCCGTACAAACGTTAAAAATACACCACGGAATTTATCCTGCTAAGGCAGAAGTAAATAACGAAAACCCAACCTTATTAAGCGTCGAAATTTCGATGGATCAAGGCGCAACGTATCACAGTATTGGTGAAATCGAAGTAGATACTAAATCAAAAGAATTAAAAGTATCAGAATTTAAAATAGAGGAACACAAGCAAGGAAAAATGAGATTTAGAGTAGTCAATATTTCTCAACCTTTCGAAAATGGCAATAGACCTCGAGTAAACATAGATGATATCATATTCGGATTCTAAGTAGTCAAGCAATGAAACAGATAGAACAAAACATAAGGTATTTCGTTTGTACTTTTTTTATCCTACTTGCAACAAGTGGGTATGCTCAAGCCCAAAGCGTAGTGATTAAAGGTAAAGTACAAGCAGCAGATGGTCATTTGCCTGGTGCAAGTGTAAAAGATACTAACACAGCCACACTTGTGCTTACTGATCTCGATGGTAGATTTTCCATTCAAACCACCACTACTACAGGGGTATTAGAAGTATCCTTATATGGTTATGTCACTGAGCAAGTCCGCTTTGAGCAAGGAAAAGAGGTTCTCGTACATCTAAAAGAAGAAAATCAACATCTTGATGAAGTGGTAGTAGTGGCTTATGGTGAACAAAAAAAAGAAAACCTAACAGGAGCTGTTGATCAAATAAAGGGAAGTGCATTAGAAAATCGTGCAATACCTAATGCGGCTCTGGGCTTACAAGGGTTAGTAGCCAACTTAAATATTGCCCCTACTGATGGAAAACCAACCCAATCTCCACGTTTTAATATTCGAGGAGCAACCTCGATTGGACAAGGAGGTAGTGCTTTAGTATTGATTGATGGAGTAGAAGGAGATCCCGCTTTGTTAAACGCAAATGATATCGAAAGTGTTTCGGTACTGAAAGACGCCTCCTCTGCCGCTATTTACGGTGCTAGAGGTGCTTTTGGTGTTGTGCTTATCACAACGAAAAAACCAAAAAAAGACCATTTCGTAATTTCATATAGTCAAAATGTAAGTTTTAAAAAACCAACGCGACTACCTGATTTTGTAACAGATAGTTACACTTGGGCATCGATGTTTAACGAAGCTTTCTCTAGTTGGAATAACTACAGTAGTACACCACAAAATGTCAATAAAACCATGCCTTTCTCTCAAGAATATTTGTTGGAGTTAGAACGAAGATCTAAAGATCCCAATGCTCCTAAAGTAGAAATCGACCCTCAAACAGGAGAATATGTGTATTATGGAAATACGGATTGGCAAAAATTGTTGTATAAAGACCAAACGTATGCCCTCACTCATAATTTGTATTTGTCAAGCGGATCAGAGAAAAGCCAATTCTCATTAAGTGGACAAATTATCGATCAAAAAGGATTGTTTCGCTACAATTCTGATGACTATAAAATGTATAATTTCAGAGCGGTTGCTAGTTCAAAACTACGTTCGTGGTTGGATTTCTCAAATACTGCCTCTTTTGCTAAAACAGCCTATCACAATCCCTTAAATGTAGGAGAAGCAGGAGGAATATGGCGAAATATGGTTGCAGAAGGACACCCAATGAGTCCAATGTTAAACCCTGATGGTACCCTGACCCATTCTGCAGCTTATACCGTAGGTGATTTCTATTATGGGAAAAATGGACTAGATAAAAACAATAAGTTATTCAAAAATACGACCAGTTTTAAGGCGAATATAAAAGAAGATGTAGTAAGTGTAAATGCAGATTTTACCTATCAATTGAAAGTAGAGGAAGAAACAAGAAGACGAGTGCCCGTGCCTTTTAGCAAGTCCCCGGGTATAATTCAGTACCTAGGGGCTAGTACAAACGATTATCGCGTGATGAACCGAAATACAGAATACTTGACGTCAAACGTATATCTCAAATTCAAACAGAATTGGAATAAGCATAATTTCAATGCACTCGTGGGGGTGAATCAAGAAATGTCAACTTTCAAAAATACAGGTTCTCAACGCAATGGACTTCTTTTTGACGATGCAAATGATTTGGACTTAGCAACGGGAGAATCCATGGTCGTATCAGGAGGATATGAACGCTGGAGTCTATTAGGCGGTTTTTATCGCTTAAACTATGATTTCGATAACCGCTATTTGATAGAACTAAACGGTCGATATGATGGATCTTCGAAGTTTCCTAGCAATGAACGATTTGCATTCTTTCCCTCTGTTTCTGCAGGATGGAATGTATCAAACGAACCATTTTGGAACCTATCTCCTCAATACATTAGTTTACTGAAACTTAGAGGATCCTATGGCGCTTTAGGAAATGGTAATATTCGTTCGTATTCGTTTATCGAACAGCTAATGATTAATAGAGAATTGAGAATCCTAAATGGGGATTTAGCTACTTACACTTCAGCTCCTAGCGTGATTCCCAAAGGACTAACTTGGGAAACCGTAACAACAAAAAATATAGGGTTAGACGTTAACTTCTTCAATAATCGATTGACTTTTAGTGGAGATGTTTACAGTAGAACAACAAAAGATATGTTCACCCTTGGGCCAGAGTTACCCGCTGTTTTTGGATCGAGTTCCCCTAAAGGAAATTATGCCGACTTGCGTACCAACGGATGGGAACTTACAATAAACTGGAGAGATCAGATTAACCTATTGGCAAAACCGTTCAATTACAATGTTCGTTTTACACTAGCTGATAATAAAACTAAAATAACAAAGTACAATAACCCTACTAATAAGCTGAATGATTATTATGCAGGTCAGCAATTAGGTGAAATTTGGGGCTATGTTACCGATGGCTTTTTTACTTCAGAAGATCAGATTAAAAGTTCAGCGAATCAAGATTTGTTCAGCTCAACAGCTCAAGGTGTTTGGCGTACAGGCGATATAAAGTTTCAAGATTTAAACAACGATGGGGTTATTGATAATGGTGATAATACGGTTGATAATCCAGGTGATCGCAAAGTAATAGGTAATTCATTGCCTCGTTATACCTTTGGTTTACAGCTTGCTGCTGATTGGAATAATTTCTTTTTTTCAGCATTCTTTCAAGGGGTAGGTAAACAAGATTGGTATCCGAGTAAAGGAGCAAACTCGTTTTGGGGACAGTATAATGCACCCTATGGACATCCACTTCAATCACAACTAGGCGAAATTTGGACAGAAGATAATCCAAATGCTTATTTCCCTCGCTATACTGGCTATCTCGCTTGGTCTGATTCGGGGACACTGCGTCAAACCCAAACGAAATACTTGCAAAATGTAGCATATATCCGTTTAAAAAATATTCAATTCGGTTATGACTTAGCAAAACTATTGCCTAAACATATGGGAGTAGATACCCTACAATTGTATGTGTCAGGTGAAAATTTATTCACCTATTCACCCTTTTATAAACGTTCGAGCGCTATTGATGTTGAAAATATTGGAGCCTCTGATCAAGATTTAGCCAATACAAATTATGGGGATGGTTTTAATTACCCCCTTTTAAAGAGTATCTCTTTTGGAATTAATATCAGTTTTTAAAAATTAAGTACGATGTCAAAAATAAATTTCTTCTACACTTTTCTACTTCTCTGTTGCGTCGGATGTGCAGAGTTAGACCAAGATCCTGTATCTACAGTGAGTAGAGAAGCTGTTTTCAATAGTGAAAAAGGATTGGAATTGTATTCCAAATCCTTCTACCAAATCTTGCCAACGACCAACGAAATCCTCCGTGGAGATAATATGGCCGATTATATAGTGCGCAAAGATGTGCCTAATTTTTTTAGAGCAGGTGCTTTTGGACCGAAACAATCCTCTGGATGGAGTTGGGGACAATTGCGAAATGTTAACTATTTTTTGGAGCAGAACACATCGAGTCAAATTGACCTAGAGACAAGAAACCATTACAACGGACTGGCGCGTTTTTTTAGAGCTTTGTTTTATTTTGAAAAAGTAAAGCGATTTGGAGATGTGCCCTGGATCAATAAAACTTTAGATGTAGATGACGATCAGCTTTATGCAGGTAGAGATTCGCGCGTGCTTGTGATGGATGCGATAATGCAAGATCTCGATTTTGCCTATACTCATATCAGAACAAAAAAAGAAGCCTCAAGAACACTAATTACAAGAGAAGTAGTTGCAGCCTTTAAATCGAGAATTGCCTTATTCGAAGGAACTTATCGCAAGTATCATACCGAACTTAATCTCGCTTCCACAGCCGATGATTTCCTACATCAAGCTGTTATAGCGGCTGAATTAGTAATTTCAAGCGGGCAATATAGTTTACATACCAAATCAGAAACTCCATATCGCGATCTATTTATACAAGATCAACCCAATGCCAATGAGTTTTTGTTGGTCAATGCCTATGATAAAGAACTAGGTATACTCCACGATGCCAATTGGTATTATACGAGTGCCTCCTACGGAGATCGAATTAGTTTTACTCGTAGTTTCATGCATACCTTCCTCAATCAAGATGGTACTTTCTTTACATCCAATGCTTCCTATAAAACAAAAACCTTTATGGCAGAAGTAGAGCAGCGCGACAAAAGATTGTCCCAACTTATCCGTACAAAAGGTTACCAAAGAAATATTGGTGGAATCCTAACACCGACTCCTCCCGTATTTAGCTATACCTACAGTGGATATCAACCCATCAAGTGGGTAAAGGATGATGTGTCTTATGATAGTGGTCGAAATAATACAAATGCAGTTCCAATTCTGAGATATGCTGAGGTCTTACTCAATTATGCAGAAGCCTTAGCAGAGCTAAACCTCATGTCAGAAGAACAATGGCAAGAAACCATCGGTAAATTAAGAGCACGAGCAGGAATTGAAAATAATGAAAGCAAGCCCAATACAGTAGATACATACTTGCAATCTACCTTTTATCCTGGAATTTCAGATCCAGTAGTTTTAGAGGTAAGGAGAGAAAGAGCCATTGAACTCGCTTTAGAAGGCTTTCGATTTGATGATGTCCTGCGTTGGAAGTTGGGAAAATTGTATGAAAAGGAAAGAAATGGAATCTATGTCGAACAACTTGATGAACCAATTGACTTAAATAGTGACGGTGTTTTAGATGTCGTCTTTTATATAGGTAAACCCAAAGACCAGATCCCAGGCGTGAACTACGTGAATGTGGATCCTACAAAAGGAGGATTACGCTTGTCAGAAACAACAAAAGGAGAATTAGAATGGTTGTGGAATGATCGTATTCAATGGGTAGACAAATTCTATTTATACCCAATTCCAGAAAAAGACTTATTAATCAATACAAATTTAAAACAAAATCCAGGATGGTAAAATTGAAAAAAATCACTAGTAAAGTAACGAGTCTCGTTATTTTAATGTTCACTTTAGCTTGTAATTCAAGTGATAATGTAGTCGGAAATGAAAAAGACAAGGAACAAGAACAAGGAGGAGGAAAAGAAGAAGGTCCCAAAGAGGAAGCAAAGGTATTGACCTTGATGAGTTATAACATTCATATCGCTAACCCACCATCAAAAGGAGAGGGATTTGTAGATATCGATGCTATTGCAGCAGTAATTAATGCAGAAAATCCAGATGTGGTATTGTTACAAGAAGTGGATCGATTTACTGATCGATCAGGTAAAACCCTAGATCAAGCCTTAACATTAGGTGCAAAAACAAACATGAATTATTACTTTGCTAAAGCTTTAAATCGCTCAAATGGAGAATATGGTGTTGCTGTTTTAACCAAAAAAGAACATAAACTTTCAGTTAAACACAGTTTACCCGGAGCTGAAGGAACAAAATCAGAATTGAGAACCATTGGTTTAGTTGAAATAGAATTTGAGGAAGGGCAAAGTATGTATGTTGCTTCTACGCATATTGATCACCTAGAAGACCGCAGTAAACAAGTGCAAATAAGAGAAATGATGAATTTCTTAACTCCTTATAATAGTAAACCCATTATTCTAGGAGCTGATTTAAATATGCCACCAACACATGAGTTGTGGAATTCATTATCCACTATGTTTCAAACAGGGTGTATGGGAACATGTCCTTTGACTGCTCCAGCTAAAAAACCGAGAACAACAATTGATTATCTGATGATGAATGAAAAGGCTAGAGAAATTTTTTCAGTAACCGATTATTATACTGTAAAAGATGATTATGCATCAGACCATTTTCCTGTTGTAATGAAAGTAGAAATGAAAAAATAAAAAATGTATTCGAGCAACTCTGAGTTTAAGTTGAAGCCAAAGCGACTCTAGTAATACATGTAAATGCCCCAACAAGTTAGATACTTTCGGGGCATTTTCTATGAATAGAAAACAGAAATATGCCTTCACTTAGGCATGCGTGAAGAAACTGTGGCTCTTTGTTCTGCTAACCCAATGTCACTTGCTCCTATTTTCTAAGTTTTTTTTTGTCTCCTTCTATATGTATACATGATTCGTACGTTGTGCGTCTGTCTCGTTCTGCTATAGCTATACAGTTTTTGTTCATATTCCCGTTTTGTACTTTACAACGAGCATCGAACGAAGAACGAAGAGCAACGAGCAACCTACAAAAAAAAATTTCGATCTAACGTGCGTTA
>NZ_JACAKI010000021.1:1493-65451 GCF_030326445.1 Myroides sp. DF42-4-2 | reverse complement strand
TAAATTCTTCATCAAATCTGAACATAATAAGAATTATTTGTCGAATTTAGAGGTGTCCTAAAATAGGGAAGCCTACAGGAGATTATACGAGGTAGACCTATTATTAGAAATGATAAACAATAATTTATAATTGATTAAGCTATGTCTAAAAAAATTCAACTTTTTATTGTAATGCTTATTTTTCCTTTAGTTTATGTACTTTATAGTATGACACCCATAGCTAAAGAATTATTTGTAAATAACAATAATGACTATTATTTCCTTTTTTGGATTATAGTTATAATATTACATATAAGTACTTTTTGTATAGTGAAAAGGTTTTTAAAAATAGAGAATGAGAGTCTTATTGATATTGGATATAGATTAACTCATAAGAAAACTTTTTTGTTTATTTTAATTTATTTTATCATATCATTTTTAGTCTTTGGCTTTACAGAGTATACTTTAAGAGGACTTGAAATTAATGAGAATGACTTAAAAGCATTATCTCCTTTTTTTCCTCGAAATAGCTCTCAGCGTTTTTTGTTTATTTTTTCGGTTTTATGTTCTGCTTTTTTTGAGGAAATTATTTATCGAGGTTTTATAATTACTAGATTGGTGGAATTAGGGATTAATAGGTGGATTGCTATACTTCCAGCTGGTGTAAGTTTTGTATTTATTCATGGAGTTATAGGGTTCAGTCAGTTTACTTTTTATTTTATTCCAGCTGTTATTTTTGGTGTTATCTATGTTTTGACAAGAAGATTGGTGTTTTCTATAATCATTCATCTTTTATTCAACCTATCGGCTATGATGGCTGTTCTTTCTATTGTAAAATAAAATAGGTCATAAGAAAGAAAATAAAAGTTTTTGGTATTCAAAAATAGAATTCTTTTTCTGATGATGAGTTTGATTATTATGCGTTTTTAAATGGTCTGATATTTCATTGGTCTAGAAGTATCTCCACCGATTTATTTGCATCTTGTGCTGACTGAAAATTATTCTACTGTGTCGCAATTAACTTCTTATCATTATGAGGACATGACTCTGTAAGATTTTAGTGGTTGATAGATTATATATTGTTAAGGACGTATTTTAATCACTGATAAGAATTAACATTCTGGTTTTTATAGTTGACAAAAAAAGTATAGATTAAAATTGTGCTCAATGTTAATGATTTTACCCTTAGTTGAATTTGATCATCAGATAAATACTTGTTTTTTAGCAGCCACTCATTGATTTCAGATTTCTGAAAGAACAAGTATTTACCATTCGGTTTAGAGTAGGGGATTTTATTGTAGTGAACCAGGTGATAGATATATGATTTTTTAAAACCAGTATATTTCTCTAGTTCTTCCACAGACAGAATTTCCTTGTGATTAGAAATGATGAGTTGCTCTAAGTAGTCAAGCTTTTCAAGTATAAGTTTAATAGCCTCCATAGTCAATTGTTTTTAGATTTAGAAGCAAACTACAGTTATATCATAAAAGACTAAAGCCAAGTGTACTTTCAAGTACCACTTGGCTTTAGTGTAATTATCATTTTAAAAGTAACCCCTTAGTTTAAAACCCAAACTTAAGTTCCGGAATAAGTTCAGAGGCTTCTTTCATTTTACTATCAATGATCTTGGCGTAGATTTGAGTCGTACGGATTTCACGATGTCCTAAACGCTTGGAAACCGTGTAAATATCAGCTCCATTCTCTAAGAGGAGTACCGCATTGGTATGTCTCGCACTATGGAAGGTAATATGCTTGTGAATACCCGCTCTATTACACCAACGGACAATTTCATTATTGTAAATAGCAGAATATTTAAGATTAGTAAAAACGAGTTGATTCAATGATTCTCTTTCCCCTAAGAGTTCTCTTGCTTGTTTGGAGATATAAAGATATTCAACACCTTCTGTTTTTTCTTGTCTATAGATGACTCTACAAGCATCATCTTCGTCTCTTACCTCAGACCAAACAAGCTTATTAATATCTGACCAACGAAGACCAGTTAAACAAGAGAATAAAAAGGCACGTTTAAGTACTTCGTATTTACAATCCGTTTTTACCAGACGTTGTACCTCATTAAACGTAAGATACTCTCTTTGACTTTCTGCTTGTTTAAAGCTCTTTACTTTTTGGGCATAGTTAATTGTTAGATACCCCTCTTCAAAGGCTAATCGAAGAGCAGCTCTAAATTTATTGAGATAGGAGTATTTTGAGTTTAATGAAAGCGGAAGTTTACTTTTAGTAAGCGCCTTTGTATCAAAGTAATGTCGGACTTTTTTTAAGAATTCATCATCTACTTCATCAAAAGTAAAAGTAGTAGAGATACATTTTTTAAGTGAAGAAAACTAGCAGCCCAGTTTCCGTAGTTTTTAGGACTTTCGTATTTCTCTTCCATTTTTTCGTGAAAGAAGTCTAGGAAACAGCGTTGTCCTTTGTGTTTGTTTTTAATTCCGTATTTACCTCGAAGGTCTTCACTTTGTCTGATAGCTAAGATATTCTCTGCCATTTGGAGCGCTTCTTTGTTCTCCTTTCTTTCCTTAGCACCATTAGGAGCGCCGTGGAGGAAGAGCTTGAGGTTTTCGAATTCTCTGATATGTTTCCTTTTTCCATTTGCAAGTACTTCAGTTCCTTTGAGGTATTCTATATGAAGACTAATTCTTCCACTAGGTAGTTTTCTTTGTTTAAGAGTGATTTTCATAATTTTCTATATTAGGTTAGGGAGACTCATTTTGTACAACATTTGTACAACACTTTTTAATTATGTTGTACAAATGTTGTACGCAATATAGAAAATAAGAACATCTTATAAAAACATTTAACACTTAACTATTTGATTTTCAAAGTATATCAAATAAGATAAAAAAGTATTAAAAAGACAGATTATTTACCAATACAATATCTTACATCCCTTGATTTACAGAGTGTTGTGTGGGTTGTGTGATGAGGATGTGGTGAGTTAAGACTAAATCTATTTCTTTATTAATACTCTTTTTTTACGTTTTTCATGTCTACTTTTATTTTCTGCAATCAATAAATTTGGTATTGTATATTCTATGAAATAATCAAATTCTTGTACTGAACAAAAATCTAGTACAGCTTCAATTAGTAAGTAAATTTTACTATTATACTTATCTGGTAAGAATTGATTGATATCGTTATCAAGTTTTCTTGCATTATAAGCTGCGTCTTTTATATTAGGAAGAAATGTTAAAGGATTATATCCTCCTTTTTCTAAAGAATCTATTTCTGCTTTTAAATCTTTACAAGTTTTGTTTTTTAATTTTTCTATATTATCACTTTTGTGGAGATATAACCAACTTTCAAAACATGGATTACTTAAAACAAGATTCCATTGTCCCTTCGTTTTACAGAAATTAAAAATTTCGATTATATCTTTCATTTTCCATCGATCAATATCTATTACAAACCATAAAAAATCGTCTTTACCAAATTTTTCTTCTTCTAAATAGGTTCTAGCTCTTTCTAGTACCCATTTTGGCGATGATTTTGTTCCTAAAATTTCCTCTAAACCTTCTTCAGAAACTTTTTCGTCTATTACATCTATCTTTATACGATTAGAGAGATGTTGTAATATTTTAAAATAATCAGGTTCTCTTTTTCCTCCCTCACATGCAATTGCAAATAGTCTATAATCTTTTAGTAGTTCATCAGGTAGATCCCTTGAGTAACCTCTTTGTTTACGACTCATAATCATTCCAATTTAATTTTTCCAAATCTCCTAAGAATGGTATTCCTCCAAATCTCCCTTGTAAATACCCTTTTTTAATATCTAGATCATATCTAGGTTTAAAATCACTTAAGGAATACATATTAGTGCTTTTTGTTGTTTTGTTTTTTTCAACAAACCAAATTTCATCTTGTCTAAAAATATTTAAATCTAGTAAATTTGATTCGTGTGTTGTAAAAATTAATTGACCTTTAGTATCGGTTTCATTCATCGCTTTTGAAATTATAGCTTTGAGTAATGCAGGATGTATACTTTGATCTATCTCGTCAATAATAAAAGTAACATCTTCAGATAAAATACCATATAGGGCTGGTATAAAATCAAATAATCTTTGTGTTCCATCTGACTCTTCCGTTAACTCAAAAGATACTTGCTTTCCTTTAGTATCTGTATGATCAGAAACTAATTTCTTCACGATGTATTCATCGTTATCATTTTTAGTTATGTATAAGTCTATTCCTTTTTCATTTAATAATACACCTTGATGATTATCGAGATCTTCTATTAAAGAGTTTTTTAAATCTGAATCATCTTCTCCAAAGTATTTGTTTAATTCTACTTCTAAAATTTTTAATTCATTAACACCAGTATCAAATGTCTTTAACAATAAATTTGAGAAGGTTTTGAAATCTTCTGACTCAGATATATGAGGAGTGAAGTTTGTATATTTACTTTGCGGATGTATAATAACAATATTGTCAGTTAATACTGATCTAACATTTGTTATAATTTCTATTTTTAACTCTTTGTTTTTAGATAGTAATAGTTCATTTGGTTTTAATAAATTATCTTCAAATATTTCGATTAATAATTTACTTTTAGGTGTATTTATATATTTTTTGTCAAAGGATATTTCAACTTTTCCAAATTGCGATGTTTGCCTAGTGAAAATTTTTCTTTCAGTATTAATCCCTGTTTCATATAACCATTCTTCTTCAACAATACTATTATTTAATCTAACGCCATAAGAATAAAATTTTTGATTATAGATAATTTCTATTTCAAAAGAAATAGGTTTTGTTAAACATTGATCGTTTAATTTAAATTTTTTATTATTCACAGAACCATCAATTCTTCCATTTTCAATGATATCTTTAAAATATTCAATTCCTTTAATCAAACTAGATTTTCCTGCTCCATTTGCACCATATAAAGCAGCTGCTCTAAGTATTTTGGGATTAAAATTGTAAACATGATTTTTATGTGCTTTAAAATTTCCAGCTAACATATTAAATTCTACTTCTTCCTGGAACGATAAAAAGTTTTCAACAACGAATCTTACTAACATAATGTTTGTTTTAGTAGTCAAATATAACGAGTTTATCTCTTAGAATAATAATTTATTTAAAATAGTTTATTAATTTTATTCTATTACATGATCAAGTATATTATTTAATTCTTGAAATTCTTTACTTTTAACCAATTGCAGATACGCTTAAAATTATAGTTTTCTATATTCACTATCACTTAAAACTTTCATTATTTCTTTTCTAGTTACCACTTTATCTCTTACTGCTTGTTGCATAAGCAATAAAAGTCCTTGATCTTCTTTGGAAAGTTTTATTTTGTTTAATTTCTTGACCATCTATATTTCAAGTTTAAATAGTTAACTTTAGTAATATTCTTTTATATATTCATACGCTCTTTGAAACAACATCTCATTTTTATGAAGTTTATATTTCAACAAGGCTGTGCGTAATGATTTTTGAACTTCTCTCTCACCAGCTGTTGTTGTTTGCCAACCAGGAAAACGAACCAAACGAACTATATCATCAATATCTTTCACAATTCGCTCAACTACAGCTGGTGTTTTATCTGTTTTTAATTCAATAAACAACTCTGTTAATGCTGCTTGTGGACTTTTTTCTTTAATAGATTCTTCTAATTCCTTTTCTGCTTGTAAAGTATCTTTGGCAAGTTTGCAAAGCTCTTTTACAAATTCTATAGAGGTGATAAGTCCTTGTTCTGCTTTAGCTCTAAGTTCTTCTAATCGTTCACTTAGTTTTCTGAATTTTGGATCACCACTATGTTTTTTAAAACGTTTGGTTAGAATATCTTCTATTTTACGGGCTTCTTTAGGACTAGGATTATTAAATATATTTTCAATAACCTCTGCATCTAAGATAAATTCGTCTAGATTATGTACTTCTCCTACAGAAATATTTTCATGCATTAAACGGGTAGTTTCGGCACCTAATGTCATCCATAATAATTTACCAGTATGATCTGATGATGGTTTTACAGAAGCATATACCTGGCTAAGCCAACGATAATCAGTTTGATAAGGATCTAAAATACGATCAGGTGATAGAGATTCCCAAACGTTCATTAATAATTTAAAGTCTTTAGCAAAAGCATCTTTCAACTCATCTGTTCTGATTGCATTTTGTGCAATCTCTAAACCTTCAAAGCCCTCAATAGTACGCTCCACGCCCTCAAAATGACTTAATGCGTTTTCCATTAAACTAGGTAACTTATTTTTCAATTCATTCAAATTGCTCACGATCGATTGCATTGTTTTATCATCAAATTGCAAGGCTTTAGCTGCATCATCAAAAACACCAAAGTAATCTACAATACGTCCGAAATGCTTATTCGGATACAAGCGATTGGTCCTACAAATAGCTTGTAATAAGGTCACATCTTTAATAGACTTATCTAAATACAAGGTTTGTAGAATCGGTGCATCAAATCCCGTTAACAGTTTGGCTGTAACAATAATAAATTTTATCGGTGAATCGGGTTTATTAAACTCATCGACAATCTTTTCTTGTTGAGACTTATCTACCGCCCATTTATCTTTAAATTCTTTCGGATCATTTGCAGTAGTTGAAATCACTACTTTACTGGCTTCTGTTGGGAAATAGTTATCTAATTCTTCTTTATATTGTACGCAAGCATGACGATCAGGTGTCACAATCATGGCTTTAAAACCATGTGGTTCTACCTTTTCTTTAAAATGTTTGGCAATATCGGCTACTATTTTAGCAACACGTTCAGGTGCTTTTAGAAAAGCGGCCATACGCGCCGATTTTTTATTTAACAAGTCGGCATCTTCATCAGTTAAATCAACAGATGATTTTAGTTGTTCAAATGCTTCATCTAACATTTCTTTGTTTAAATGTACATCAACTAAACGGGGTTCGAAATGCAAGGGTAGAGTAGCACCATCACGGATAGAATCCTGGAAAGTATATCGAGATAAATAACCTCCTTTATCATTTTCTGAACCAAAGGCCCAGAACGTATTCTTATCAGCTCGGTTTACGGGGGTCCCTGTTAATCCAAATAAAAAGGCATTTGGTAAAGAAGCACGCATCTGACGACCTAAATCTCCTTCTTGTGTACGGTGTGCCTCATCGACCAATACAATAATATTGTCGCGAACATTCATATTGGGTTTAGCATCACGAAACTTATGAATCATGGAAACGATAATCTTTCTAGTATCTCGTTCCAATAAAGTTTGTAATTCGCCAATACTATCTGTAGTTACTACATTGGCGATATCTGCCGCATTGAAGGTTCCTGAAATTTGTGTATCCAAATCAGTACGATCTACTAATATTAGTACCGTTGGACTTTTCAAAGCTACTGTATTACGCAATTTTTGCGCAGCATAAACCATTAAAAAAGATTTCCCTGAACCTTGAAAATGCCAAATCAACCCTTTTTTAATCGAGCCTTCAATAACACGTTCTACTATTTTATTAGCTCCTTCATATTGCTGGAAACGAGGTAATATTTTTATTAATTGTTTCTTTTTATTGGTACTAAATAGCGAAAAATTACGCAAAATATCTAGCAAGCGCTCTGGTTTCAATAAATCATTAATCTCTACCGCTACGTCATTAATACCTAAATATTTAGTTACAGAATCTTGATCTAAATCCATGCGCCAAGGTCCCCAAAATTGCAAAGGGGTACGAATACCACCATACCCAAAGGTTTTACCTTCAGTAGCAAAGTTTAAAATATTAGGAACAAATAGACTAGGTATAGCATTTTCATACACTTCCACAATTTCATTTGCACCATCTAACCAAGAGATAGAAGGGCGGATGGGGGTTTTTAGTTCACCTACTACTACTGGAATTCCGTTGATGTATAAAACAATATCAGGTATTTTGGTCTCACGAGCGTGTACACGCAATTGATTGGTAATAATGTATTCGTTATTCTCTATATTTTCAAAATCTATTAGTTGAATTGGAATGTGTTGATTGTTTTCTCCGAAGGGCATCGACTCATCACCACACATCCATTTGTGAAAAGCTTGATTAGCACGAACCAGACCTATTTGTCCAACTGAAAGTAGTATTGCACGCAATTTGTAAATTACCTCGTCTGCAAATGCTGGATTGATTGCAATAGCAGGGTTTAAGCGCTGTAAAGCTTGAAATAGTTTATCTTCTAACAACACCTCGTTTACACCTCGTTTTAAATCTTGAGGTACTATATATTGCCAAGGTTTACCATAAGTCATCCCTGGCTCATTTAGTACAGCTGTTGTACTAAAAACATGTCCAGATAATTCTTTAATGACAAATGCTTCTACTGTATTACTTTCGTTGAATTTCATAATTAATAGTTTTGGTTGTGTTTAGATTAAGATTCTTTGAATATCCCTAATTAACTCATTGAAACTCGAATTGTTGGTCTTTTCTTTGATCCAATTATAATCAAGAGCTCCTTTAAATTCAGCAAAATCCATTCTAAGGTCAACAGTTTCGTTTGTATTTGATTTCTCTTCTATTACTTCTAATCGTTCTGGAATAGCAGTTAAATATTGTCCTGGATTTTTCAAGTATTTAGCATATAGCTTAATATAATCAGGGTCTACATTATTGTCTTCAGGCCTTTCAACAACAACTATCGCAAAATTTTCATTACTTACCTCTTTTACCGCTCGCTTTGCTTGTGAAATAGCAATATTTATTGGATCGGTATTGTTATATCTACAAGATTTCACTTCTATATAGAATGATTTACCATTAGTTGGATTTGTGATTCTAATATCGTAGGCACCACCTCCCGCATGAACAACATCTTTTTCAACTTGATAATCTTTTAATAATTCTATAAATGCGAATTCAACCTTAGAACCAACTTCCAATAAGTTATTAAACTCCTTTTTCTTTCTAGCTTCTTCCTTTGCGTATTTCATAACACTTTCTGGAATATCATCAGGAAATAAATCCGTAAGTTGAGTCAATTTTGAAATGCTAGTACCTTTATCAATTATTTTTATAATTTGATTTATCTCACTTAAGCTTTCTGCAACTTTCTGCAAATCATCTGAGCTAATTTCTGATTCAGCTAGTTTTAATAAACTGTCTTGTTTACCACTATTTCTGATTGTAATTGCCTTAACCTTTTCCTCTTCATCAAAACTTTCTAAGAAAAAATTTGAATAAGAACCGTTAAAAGTAGGAAAGTAGTGGGACAACTCACTCCAGTTAGGAAAACCTTTATTCTTTAACCATTTCAACAACAAGCTTAATCCTTCTATTTCAGCCTTCGATAATCTTGAATTTTCTTTTAATCGTAATAAAAATATATTGTCTATTTCAGTAGATAAACTATGAGTCGTTTTAATCTTTGTAGAAGGCAATAAGGTTGAATTCCCTTTATAAATTATATCGTTTAATAATTTACTATAATAATCACCTTCAGTCATTTTGTTATACACTGCAATCAATTCAGTATCTACATTGCTATCTACGTAGATATCAGCATCTCTATTGACGAATTTACCTTCTATAGATTTACTAGGTATAATAGCGTGTTGTGTCAGTAGGCCAATCTCATTTTTCACTACATAACTTATAAAATTGGACAACCAGTTTGTAGTCTCAGCAACATCTTTTTTAAGAATTTGACTTAATTGATCGATACTACCAGCTGTATCAACCAACCTAACGGCATCAGCTAATCTAAATGGAACTGTTTTAAAAATTGTAAAATCAATATTTTTTAACCATTTAGCATATTCTTCTCTTTTTGGTACTTTATTTAAAATGAGTTCAAATATCGTATCATAAAATTCCACATCTTTAGATTCTGTTTTGTTTTCTGGGATGAAGGGAATTCTAAGATTTGTGTACGACACAATTTTGCCATGACAATTAACGAAACTTATACTATCGAATATTATTTTAAATTCCTTCTCTATTGTATCTTGATACCACTTTGCATTTGTCTGCAAATTTTTTATTCGGTCACTTTTAAGAGATACCAAGTTGTACAAATTTCTAATCCCATCATTTGCTAGTGATTGAAGTAATTTCTTATAGGCTTGAACACCTAAAACTAAGCACCTTCTATTTTCTGTATCATTTACAGAAATATTAATGCCGTGTCTTTCTGTTTCTGGCTTAAAATTACTAGAATGAATACTTACTGGAAATGGAAATTTTTCCGACCCTATCATTGGTAGATATAGAAATAAAACAGCAATATCTTCAGGATATTCTACCACTTTATTATCTTTTATCTCAACAGCTATAGTTACTTCAGATTCGGTTACAAATCGAACTATTATATCATCTTTTTTAGATTTATTGATTTCTTGCCCTATTTTACAAATACCTTTATCCTGATTTCTTTCTTTTTGAAAAAAATACATCTCTTTACTTTCCGTTTTATCTATAAATCGAACTGAATTTAATTTAGGAAGAAAGGTAAAAACCAAAGGAAGTATTTTACAAGCATAAACTATCCCTTCTTTTGTTATCTTTTTTGTTTCTATTGAAGGAGTTAAACTTTTAGATAAATCATAAGTAAATTTTGTTTCAAACGTTCCTGGAATATGTTCTACTTCAGGATGAAATTTTTTAAATTGCTTTTCAGATTCTCCAATAGCTGTAATCAACTCTTTTTTAATTAAATACGAAGCACGATCTAAATCAAATTTAAAAGTATAGTGCTTATCTTGTAAGTATTTATCCTGCACAACTCCTTCTACTGTTATCATTGACGATAATATATGTGTAGAGATAAAACCACTACCAAATCTCCCTATATATTCTGCGGTAATTTCTGTATCATCCTTGTCTGAATCTGGAGTAATTAAATTTTCAACATCTACTAACTTAAATGGTTTACCATTATGACGAAATATCAATGTAGTAGAATTTAATTCTACCTCTACATCAACCAAATCATTAAAATCACTTGCGTTTTGAACTAATTCCCAAAACCAACGATATTGTAATATATCAACCTTACTTGGAATAGGCTCTAACTTTTCTAAAAGACGTTTGGCTGGTATACTTAATTTTTTTTCAATTTCGGTTTCTGCAATTTGTTCTTCAAAAGATTTAACGATATTATTATTTATTATTTCATTCATAATTAATAGTATTTTCTATGGTAAGTAGTTTGGGTGTTTTCTTCTAAAACACCTGATTAATCAACGCCTTTTGCAAAGCCTTTGAAGATTGAAGTTTGGATTCTACTAAACTCAATTGTTCTAAAATAATCTTACTTGAATCAACAATTTCTTGTTGCTTAGGTACAGTAGTAATAGGAATATTTATCTTTCCAAATTCTTCTGAATTAATATTACTTAATGTTCCCTTTCTAGTAGTTTGATTAATCCAAGTTTTAAACTTTTGAGTTTGTGTGTATAGATATAAATATTCAGGAAGGATTAAATTCATATCCAATTTAAATTTTATCAAATAACCAGCATGAATACATCTACCATGTTCAGGTAAATAATAATAGCTTCTTCCCGGATCTGCTGAACGAGCTAAAAGAAAGTCTCCATATTCTAATAAATATTTATCTTCTGGATTTTCAGAGGAAACTAATTCGTCATTCAGAAAATTGAACTTACCAATATCTGTAATTCTTATATATCTAGTTTGACCATCAAATGAAACGGCAGACGTGTTAGAACCATACTTAGGCTTCTCTTTACATAAACTTAAAAGTGTTTTTGATTCTTTGGATGTAAATAGTTGCTTAAGTTTTGAATTAATTAGAACTTCAAACCTCTCCAACACTTCCAAATCCCTTTCAATCACGTTATCCATCGCCCATAACAAATCGGCTAATTCCGCTTGTTGTTCTTTGGGAGGGAGAAGAAATTCTTGATGTCTCAAATCTGTCCAATTAATTGTCGGTGATAATCCTCCTACAGAAATATCAATCATACGATGCATGAATTGGTCAGAATGGAAAAAGAAAGAAAACAATCGTCTATCAATTACTTCTTCGTTTGCTCTAAATACAAAAGCATGAGCAGAACAAATTCCAGCTTTTCTGACAATACCAGCTTTTCGTTGGTAGGCACGTCTTTTTCCAAAGATCAGATCTCCAGGATAACATTTTAATTTTCCTCCACTCACATCATCAGGTGTACCATTACGCCGAATATGAATAGTTTCACCATCCAAATGTTCTAATCCATAATACACCTCTAAGTCAGTAGTTTTTGGGTCTACTGATTCAGAAATACGTTTAGCTATTTTTTCAAACGGAAAAGATTTCCAATTGCTTCTATCTATATTATTTAATGTAAAACTCATTTTAAATGTTATTCTCTTGAAATAATTGGCGCATACTTTCTTTTACTAATTTAGATTGTTTTTCCCACTTTTCAATCGTATCATTAATTGATAATTGATCTTCTAAATTAGCTACATTAGAAACATATTGCGCAATATTTAAACTCGATTTTCTTTCCAACACATTTTGCTTATCTACGATTACCGCAAAACCATTAATAGTCTTGAAGTCTTTGTACGTTTTGTAAATCTTATCAATATGTTCTTTTTCTAAGAAGGAAATACTTTTTTCTTGCTTTACGTCCTTTACTGCATTTATAATTAAAATCTTTCCCTTCTTATGGTCAGGTTTGTTATTATTCGTAATCAACAAACAGGCTTCCATTGGCGAGTTGTAAAACAAGTTTGGTCCTAAACCAATTACAGCTTCTACCACATCAGAATCAATCATTTTTCGGCGCATTTCGGCTTCGCTATCTCTAAACAAAATACCGTGCGGCCAAAGCGAAATAGAACGTCCATTGTTTTTATCCAACGATTTTTGAATGTGTTGCTGAAACGCATAATCTGCACAACCTTGTGGTGGCAAGCCCCAAAGGTTACGCCCCCAAGGATCATTTACAAAGGCATCACGGTTCCAAGATTTAATGGAGTACGGCGGGTTAGCCAAGATCACGTTAAAGGTTTTTAATTGGTCATTTTCCAATAAACCAGGTTCTGCCAAGGTGTCGCCACGTACAATTTTAAATTCTTCAATGCCATGCATGAACATATTCATACGTGCAATGGCAGAAGTAATCAAGTTAATCTCTTGTCCGTATAATTTTAGGTTTCGATATTCCTTGCCTTCTTCCTTTAGATGCAAGGCACAGTTCAACAACAAACCACCCGAACCACAAGTAGGATCATACACCGATTCTCCAGGTTGCGGATCCATAATTTTGGTCATCAGTTTCACTACCGTTCGGTTGGTATAAAACTCCGCGGCTGTATGTCCGCTATCGTCGGCAAATTCCTTAATCAAGTATTCGTAGGCATTCCCCAACTTGTCATCAGCTACATTGGACAAACTCAAGGTATGTTGAGAGAAATGCTCAATCAGGTTGATCAAAGTCGCATCCGACAAGCGATTTTTGTTGGTCCAGCTCGCATCCCCAAAAATCCCTTCCAAGGTGTCTGGATTTGCTTTTTCAATTTCGCGCATAGCGTGTTGAATTGCCACACCTACATTGGTAGTGGTTTCTCTCACATCATTCCAATGCGCACCTGTTGGAATCACAAAACGGTGATTTTCAGCAAAAGCAGCATATTCCAAATCACCATCCGATTCACTTAAAGCCAATTGAAATTCTTCATCGTACACATCGCAGATACGTTTAAAAAATAACAACGGAAATATATATTGTTTGTAGTCGCCAGCATCAATAGTACCTCGCAATGCAGTAGCGGCTCCCCATAAGTATTTTTCTAATTCTTGTTGTGTCATTAATCTAAAATTGTTTCTTGAGATTCTATAGTTGTAATAATTTCATTTGCACTAAGATCCTTTCCTTCTACCAACTGTAGAATTGCCTGATGTACATATTGTGCTCTTTTTAATAAAAAGATATCAAAGTCATTTTTTAATTTTATCTTTTTCTCTTCAAGAGATAAGTTCTCATATCCACCATTTTTCAGTTCTTCAATAGGAATCAAATGAGAACGAAGCCTACCATCTACATGTTCTTCCGTGGTCCATTGGTATCGCTCTTTCAGATATTTATAAGGTTCCTTGTTACTAATGTTTAAATTCGTTTTATCTTTTATCAAAGCACAATTAAGAACTAAATAACTTTCAATATCAGCTTCTTTTAGTAAATGGTCAGGGAATACATGATGATAATGTCTCTTACCGTCCAATAGTTGTTGACGATCTAAACGAGACCCATCCGCAAAATCCATTGCACCAAGGTTTGAAAAAATAGCCATTACACCCCTAGCACGAATATTTTCACGTTTTGGCCAACCTACCTGTAATAACTCATCAATACTAGACAAAGGATATTTAATTCTATTGAAGATTGGTACATCAACTTCAGTAAAGGCTTCCCCGTTTTCTTTTACCTTTTGTAAAACAATATGTTTTAACTCTCTAAAATCACTATATGCATTAGATGCTGCCGAGTTTTCATATCGATCCGTAAAGAAACTACTCCATAGATATTTCTTAAATAAAATTTCACATCTACCTCTATGATCTAAGCTATCAGGAGTCACTGTATATAGTGCTGCAATAACAGCTAAGACTGCATTAGTTGGTAATCTATTTTGATCGTAAATACCATTATGAGAAAGAAAGTCTGCCATTTGACCAAGACCTTTACACATCAATTCCCAATCTTCTATCATCTTTTCCTTTTTCATCTCCCACATTCCTCTTTGATTTGGCAATTTATCCTGCATTAAAGCAGATGTGGCCAAAATAAGATATGGTAAATCGAAATAGTGTTTCACATTTGGAAAATCTTTATCTAGTTTCTTTTGGTAATCATCTAAAGAAACTCCTTTAACTCCCTCAATCTCTGCACGAATAATATCGTACTGTGATAGAGGTTTACTATTCGTGTT
Source organism: Myroides sp. DF42-4-2 (assembly GCF_030326445.1). NCBI lineage: Bacteria > Pseudomonadati > Bacteroidota > Flavobacteriia > Flavobacteriales > Flavobacteriaceae > Myroides > Myroides sp. DF42-4-2. Next base: position 50,604 of record NZ_JACAKI010000021.1, on the reverse strand, counting down.
CATGTTGATAAACACTTGTAAAGCTATATCTTTTGGAGTTGACAAAGGAAGTGCTAAATAGGGTAAATTATAATGTCTAATAATTACTTTTCGGTCACGAATAAAGTTCTTAATTTCTTCCTTTCGTTGTGTCCATATCATCAATTTCGTAAATGCGTCTTCTTCTCCTTCTGTAGGTTTCTCATGTAAAACTGCTTGTTCTATCCATTGCTCTATTTCGGAAGAATTATCAATTGGACTAAATAAATGTAATGGAATTAGACCTCTTTGAAATGAATCTTTTGAACTATCCGCCCATACAGGACGTTTAGAATCTTTTTTCATCCAACGAGGTTGACATCGAACTTCTACAAAACTGTCTGAATCTATTTTTTCATCCTTAAATTTATCCCAATCAGAATTATAGACAAAATAAGTTTCCCATTCATAATTGTTATGTAAGGCTCTCCAAAAAGCTGTTAACCGTTGTTGGCCATCCAATAGATGTTCTGTTACTCTATTATCAATCTCAGGAGCTGTTTTCAAAACTCGAGAAACAAATGGTTCATTATCTTTATTAACTTCCAAAATAAGCGTAATTCCTAAAGGTAGATTATGAATCACCGTATTTACTAAACTGGTAATTCGAGTACGGTCCCATGCTTCTGGTCTTTGAAAACGAGGTAAACGAATTTCCGCATTGCTAATTTTATCAAACCATTCCTTTAAGGTTCTATTGTTCGCTTTACTTGATGGTAAACTCATTACAAATGTTTTTTTAGTAATTCTTTAAACTTTTGCTCTGCTTCTTGACTTTCTGCCCAAGCGTCTTTCAATTGTTTCATTGCTTCTTCAACAGAAGGTAAATTATCCTCTATTACTTTATCGATATACAAAGGTATATTCAAGTTGTAATCGTTTTCTATGATTTGTTGCATCTCTACCACTTGGACATAATTTTCAACATTTTGATAATTAGTATACCAAGCAAATAATTGATCTACATGGTCTCTTTCTAAAAAGTTCTGAGCTCTACCTAAACGAATTTGATCTGATCCATCAATAAAAAGCACTTTATTTTTTTTCGTTTTCTCTTTTTGCTTTTTGAATACGAGTACACATGCTGCCAATTGAGTTCCATAGAAAATATTAGCACCTAAACCAATTACAGCTTCTAGTAGATCCATTTCTAAAAGTGCTTTTCGAATTTTTTGCTCTGCGGCTTTTCGGAATAAAACACCATGAGGTAAAATTACTGTCATTCGGCCAGTTTCATTTAATGAAGAAATCATATGTTGCACCCAGGCCATATCACCATTTCCTTTTGGGGGAACACCAGCTATATTTCTACCATAAGGATCATTTATCCAATTATCAGCTCCCCAGTCTTTTAATGAAAATGGAGGATTGGCAATGACACAATCAAATTTTTTCAATCCATCTGAATCAAAAAAGGCTGGATGACGAAGTGTATCTTCACGAGCAATTTGAAAATCCTCAATTCCATGTAAGAACATGTTCATTCTTGCAATAGAACTTGATGTTAAGTTTTTTTCTTGTCCAAATAATTTAAGTGTACGATAGTCTTTTTCTGATTCTTTTAAGTGATCTACGCATTCTAAAAGCATTCCGCCTGTACCACAAGCTGGATCATATACAGATTCACCTTCGGTTGGATCTAAGATATAACCAAGCAAATTAACCACTGAACGAGGTGTATAAAATTCACCTGCTTTTTTATTTGTTAAATCGGCAAAGTGTTTAATCAAATATTCATAAGCATTCCCCAGCATATCGGATTCTACATTACTGTTAGATAACGTATATTGGGAGAAGTGCTCGATTAAATCAATTAATAAACGGTCAGATAGTTTATTTTTATTACTCCACTGTGCATCGCCAAAAATACCGAACAAAAACTCTTGATTAGCTTGTTCTATACCACGTAAAGCTTGCTCAATCACTAAGCCTACGTTTGTTGTAGTAGATCGAACATCATTCCAATGGCATCCTTCAGGTATAATAAATCGATGAAATTCTGGTAAAGAGGCATACTCTTCATCTCCATCAGATTCAGTTAATGCAATCTGATATTCTTCATCATAGACATCAGAGATACGTTTAAAAAATAGTAAAGGAAAGATATAAATCTTAAAATCAGAAGCATCTACAGGTCCTTTTAGAATCCAAGCTGCCTTTGATAGGTATTGTTCTAATTGTGATAATGAAATCTTATTAGTAGGGTTATTCATAGTCTAATTATATTCATGGGTAAAAATACGATATGTTAAAGAATAAAAGAAATCAAAATAAGTGAAACCAAAGAAAAACAAAGGAAACTTAAGCTATTCACTGATGAAAAGAAAGAGAATGTTTTTTGAATCTGTGTTATAATTTTTACATTTGCAATAGAAAATATTACAAACAAGCGTAAGCTGTCATTTTAGGTAACAGAAAACTAGGAATCTTCTAAAAGACCATAAAATCGACAGACTTACGCCCGTGCCTTATATTGGCGTGGGCTGAGTCGTCGTGGTCTTTAGGTATCCTAGTACCTCTGTTTCCGATTGATCTTAGTTCCACGCTTTTTTATTAACTACAAATCAAGGCACTATGAAAAAATCAGTATTCTTATTATCAATCCTATTTTCAATTACTTCAATAGCACAGGAGAAAACAAAAAAGCAAAAAGCTGAAGAAAGTCTAAAGCGAATGCAGCAGCGTATGGAAGCCTTTAACCAGGAAAGAAGTAAACAAGATAGCATCTTCAATGCGAATCTAAAAGCACGGGTACAAGACTCGACATATCACAGTGATTTACAAATTTTTCAAGATACTTTCAGTAAAAAAACAAGTACAAGATTCTATACCTAAAGAAAGTAGAAAACAAACGGATAAAGATACTTTCAACAAGATTTTTAAATTATAACTGCTGATGAAAACAAAAAAACATTACTTAGTTTTAGTTTCATTAATCCACTTAATCTTAACAGGGAGTAAAGAAATAGCTATTGAAGATGGACGTATCAAATTATCTGAAGGGTACTTTTTATCTATGGAAGAATACGCTAAAGGGAAGCAAAGTAGATATTTTTACCAATGTATTCATTCATTTTTAGCATCTATTTCCCAGGAAGAAAAAGCGGACATTATAAAAATCCTCATTGAAAATGACACCTTACTTTTAGCTGCTATGATGACTGACCAATTAACATCCAAAAAACCAATCAATCTCAATCACGATAGCAAAGCTGTATTCAATAAAATGATGTTTGATTTTTTGTGCGGTAATAACATTAATCCAATTATTCACAGGACGTTATATTTCTATTTAGAGAATTTGCATCGATTGGAAATTAAAGGATTTAGTATTTCTAAAAAGGAACATGATAGAATATTACAATTCAATGCTCAAGGAAGGGGTATTGAAGATATTTTGAATATGTTTGCATTCGAATAAAAGAAGATCAGCTTATGTTAGAATTAAAAACCTTACTTTCAATTGTTTTACCTATTCTAGGTGTATTCTTAGGATATTTCATAAAGTCTTATATAGATAAAAAACAAGCGCTTTTATCTGAAGTTTCAAAAGAACGAAGAGAACATTATCAAGGATTTGTTGATCTTATAATCGATATTTTTAATAATATTAAGCAAGGTGATACTCCTAATGATCATGAGTTGGTAGGTAAATTATTTTCTTTTTATAAAAAGTACATCTTATATGCTTCTCCTAAAGTTATCAATAGTTTTTCTGATTATTTTCAATATTTATATAGCTGTAATGATGGAGGGGTTACAATGGATACAAATATTCAATTTAGAAAATTAAGTACTATAATGAAGGCTATGAGAGCGGACTTAGGGCTTTCAAATAAGAATTTAGGAAGAGATGGAGAAAAGATATTTCGTGCTTTAATAAAAGACTTTGACACTATAATAAAGTAAAACATGTTAACTTTTCTATCTCTCAAATAGAATGTGTTTTGATTTCCTTTAAGGTTTTCATATTTAGTATTTTGTATGCTGGCATTAGCATATTCCAAAGCTTGACCTAATAGAAGTAGAAAGGCGAACAAGTTGAAAAGCATTCTCAGTTAATCAGATCGAGAAGGACTCGTTTCCTTTCTTGATTGAAGCGTACAGCTCCAAAATTTGAAGAATCCCTATTTGTTGATATAATATTTGCAATCATATTTCAGAAAGTAATAAGATTATTTTTCTAAAAACAGTATTTCTTTCTCTCATGAATCGTTGATATTTATTCAACTGATCTAAATATTCATCCATCTTTTCGGATGAAATTTCCTTATGAATATTAACCCATTTTGCAATTTGGTTAATATTATTCTCAACTTTAGAATCCACATTGGTCGATATTTCAATGAACTTTAGTATTTGTTTTCTTTCATTTTTACCTAAGTTACCTTCTACTTTGTGAACGATATATTCAGTCAAAGTCATATGATTTAACTCTGCTATTTCCTGCCATTTCTTTTTTAAATCTGAATCTAGCAAAAAATGAATTCTTGATTTTTTCATTTTCTTCCTTTTTTAAATAAAACGAGTCCCGAGTTTTTAAGTTCCTATGAAATAGGCAAGAACGTGTTATGTGTTTGAATTGTTAAATTTGATGCACATAAACACACATCTTGCCCTACATAAAAACCATTAAATTTTCATAATATAATCGTTCAAATCTTTGTGATTAGGATACAAGTATCTTCCGTCTTTTACACGATTAGGGAAAGCATTTTGCACTTTTTCAGTGGCTTTGTTTCCAGCATCGTCATTATCAAAACAACAAATAATTATATCATACTTTAATTCTTTGTACAAAGCATTATTTATACATTTATCCAAATGTACATTGATACAATTGTCACTTTTCCCATTTGTACATTTGTACAAATAATTATTTGTATCATCATTTAAAATAGCATTTAATGTGCCAACCGAATTCAATATCAAATAATCATAGCGTTTTTCAGCTTTTGGGTATAATGTTAGGAAGCTCAAAAAATCGCTCCACGATTCAAATAAGATGATTTGACTTCGGTTATTATTGAAAAAGGAAGGTGATTTAGTTCCTAAACACATCTTTATGTATTTATTTCGAATTTCATAGCTTTCAGCTTCAGAACTATTCTTAAAACAAATTCCGAAATAGACTTTATCATTAAGGCTGTAATGAAGTTCTACACAATACTTTTTGGCTATTTTAAGATTAATACACCTACTTTGTATATAATTGATTAGCTGAGTATTGTCTAAAGGCTTAATCGCTCTTATTTCATAATTCTTTTCTTTTTCAATAGCATCATTAAAAGTAGGCTGGTGAAAAGAAAAAGATCCATGGTCTAAAATCTGTAGTGCTTCTTTTAGACTACAGTCGTGATACCTCATTACAAAATCTAAAACATTCCCTCCGAAACCTTCTCCATGATCAAACCAAATGTTTTTTGCGAGATCTATTTTAAAGGATGCTGTTGTCTCATTTCTAAACGGACTTAGATACCAAACTTCATGATTACTCTGTTTGATTTTTTTAGCTCCAATTTTATCTAAAATAGAAACTAAACTGATTTTTTTTGCTTCGCTACAATTTATCATCTGCTCTGAAATATGTTTTTTGCTTACCTAATCACCTTTTACTTGTAATTCGTTGTTATTCAATTAGATATTAATATAGGTAGTTGTTTTTTGAAGTTACCCAGCTACCTGATATTTTATAAAAGGTAAGCTGTTTTTTTAGTTACTTACCTAAATAAGTATATTGAATTTTAATACAATATACTTATTTAGGTAAGTAGGTAACTAGGTAAGCTAAATATTTGTTCTAATCATTAAAACCCCAAGGAGAGTCTTTAAATTTTGCTTTAGCCAAATATCCATATACTTGTCTTTTTGCATGTTTAATTCGATTAAATCCATGTTTTTTCAAAGAGGTTCCTATTCTTTGATTGTTTAATTTATGTCCCATAACTGAAAGCTCAGTCATAATTTCTGTTGCAGTTCTAAAATCGTCTAGATTTTCACTAGGTTCGTAGAAGCGAAGTACAAATTCACTTTCTACAGTTTGAATTGTAAAGCGTTCATTTCTTTTTTCATTAGCAATTACTTCTTCAACTGTTAGATCGGATTTAAATGTGGGCTGATGTTTGTAAATATGATAGGCTTGTGACCAAAAATTGTCTGTATTAAATTCCTGGCTATAGGCAAAGTTGATTCTACCAAGTACATCAAACACGATCCAACGTACGCTACCTGTTTCGTCATTTAGAAATTCAAGCTTGTTGGTACTTCCTACAAAACTGCAAATACGATACAGTAACGTAGTTTTTTCAGCGTAGGGCAAACGTTCGTTTACCGTAGTCTGAGATATAATTGATTTAATGGAATTGATATCGTATTTTCCTAAGATATCTAATTCTTCAATGTTAATGATAAACGCTTTACACAATTTAATGCGATCGTCTTTGCTGACCCCTATATTTTCATAATAATATCGTTTGAGCGGTTTCGGACAAAGATTTTCTAAATAGGTTGATTTACCCGCATTTTGTTCTCCATTTCCTAAAATCAAACAATGTTTGTTAATCTGCTCAGGGTGAATAACTGTTTTAACTGCTCGTATTGCCCATTTTAATAAATGATGGGCAAAAAGAGTATTGTCATCTGTATTGACATAAGAAGCATATTGCTTTATGTAGTCTTTTCCATCCCAAGTAGGGAGTTCTTCGAAATATTCTATTATGGGGTTGTATCGCTCTATAAAATGACTCTTTAAATACGTTTTTAAAGCCTGTGAACTTACGTTTAACTTTTCCCTATGTAAGTGTATCAATAAAGATGATTCGTTAAACTCAAGAGTCTTATGTGATTTTGAACTGAATATTTCAAACTCTAAAGAGATTTCATTGAATTTGATAGTGAAATACTTGCTTAGTTCTTCGTGAATTTTATCATACACAGAATCCTTACGTGATGATATGTCATATACGCTTATTTCTTCCATTAAATAAATAGTTGATGGATAAGAGTATAATGCGTATATTTGCATCACATACTCTTACGAGTGAAACAATATTAATTTGAAGCGTTCAAAATTGCAGTTTGAACGCTTTATTTTTTTCTATTTTTTAGAGAATATTCTAATGCTTGTTTTTCTATTTGAGAAGCCGATTGGCTTTTGTTTTGTAGTAACCATTCATCAATTTCCGACTTTAAAAAGAATAAAAATTTTCCATTTGGCTTTGAATATGGTATTACGTTTTTATGCACTAGTTTGTAAATGTGTGAACGTGTGAAGCCTGTGTAGTTAATTAGATCCTCAACATTAAGTATTTCTTTCGTTGAATCAACGATTAATCGCTCTAATCGATTTAACTTTTCTAGAATAATTTGATTTTCCATTGTTTGCTGTTATTAAGATTATATAACCAAAGGTTAATGATCTAAAAGATGTTTCCTAAAAGGGATAAAAGGGAATGCAATATTTGTACTTTTATCCTTTAAGTTTAACTAATGGTTTAGTTTTGAGTATCTCTTATTTTCCTTTATACACCTTATTGAAACTTTTTTCAAATTCAGCGTATAATTTAGGTTTTCCCTCCAATAGAAACTTATTACTTAAATAGGCTATGAATAAGCGTTGTAAATGTGGATTTAAATTAAAAAAATCTTCATCATAAACAGATTCGTATAACTCAAAAATACCTTTATAAGTAAATTTTTTTCGAGCTTTTTGTAACCAAAATATATATCCTGATTCTGCTTCAAAATTAAGTACTGCTTTAAAATCTTCAAAAGAAGCTTCCATTATACCTGATTCGATACAGTTTTCATATAGTTGCTTGAAATTAATATTCTTTTTTAATTTCATAAATACCGTTCCTGTTGATGTTTCGGGAATCTCTATAAGATTGCTACCGTGTTTAACCATACCTTTATTTAGCATGATTAGATAATGAATATCTTTATAAGCTAATGATTTAATGTAAGTTGTTAAAGGTGTCTCAAAAGCTCGTTCTTCAAATAGAATAATATGTATTTCTTTTTTCACTAGTTCTTTTAATTCAGCTTTCATTTCTAATCGAAGCTCCTTTTTTATATCTTCTTTTAGCTGTGCTATTTCATTGTTTGTCATATTCTTAAAAACTTAGTTCTGGAATTAAATTAGAAGCTTCTTTCATTTTCTCATCTACAATCTTCGCATAGATAGCGGTAGTGCGAATTTCACGATGTCCTAAACGTTTAGATACAGTATAGATATCCGCACCGTTCTCAAGGAGTAGGACAGCGTTTGTATGTCTCGCACTATGAAAAGTAATATGCTTTGAAATACCTGCTTTATTACACCATAGCACAATAGCGTTGTTGTAAACAGCCGAGTATCGTAAACCAATAAATACCCGATCTCGATTACCCTTGCGTTCTCCCAATAACTCTCTAGCTTGTTTAGAAATGTAAAGATACTCAACACCATCAGTTTTCTCTTGTCTGAAGTTTACCCGACTTGAATCATCTTCATCGCGTACTTCAGACCAGGTCATGTTGTGGATATCTGACCAACGTAAGCCTGTAAGACAAGAAAACAAAAAAGCACGCTTTAATACCTCATACTTACATTCTGTATGGGCTAGTTGTTGTACTTCATTAAACGTTAGGTATTCCCGTTGGCTTTCTGCCTGTTCAAATGACTTGGTTTTAGCTGCATAGTTCAGAGCTAAATAACCCTCATCAAAAGCAGCACGCAAACAAGCTTTAAATTTGTTGAAATAGGAGTATTTGGAGTTTAGAGATAAAGGGAGATCACTCTTGGTGCGAGCTTCCTTGTCAAAATAAGTACGCACCCGTTTTATAAACTTCTCATCAATATCGTCAAAGATTGTGTTAGGGGAGATACAACGCTTTAAATGAATCATTGTAGCAGTCCAATTACCGTAGTTTTTTGGACTGTCAGATTTCTCTTCTGTTTTCTCCTGAAAGTAGTCTAAAAAGGTTCTTTTGCCTTTGGTGGTGTTCTTTAGTTCAAAGCGACCTTGGTAAAACTCAGCTTCTCGAATAGCTAAGATTTGCTTGGCAAGTGCCATTGTTTCTTTATTCTCTTTTCTTTCACTAGCATTCTTAGGTTCGCCGTGTAAAAAGAGTTTTAAGTTTTCGTAATCTCTAACGGTTTTGCGTTTACCGTTCGGTTGTTGTATTGTGCCTTTATAGTATTCTATAGATAAGTTAATCTTACCGCTGGGTAATAGTCGTTCTCTTAGTGTGATTTTCATTATGTGATGACATTTGCTACATATCTAAAATATGTGATGATTTTGTAGCAACGAATATACTAAGAAAGGAACATAAAAGAAAAGACTACCAGTGTTAATTTACTGATAGTCAATTAAAAGAAAGTATATCTTAACAACGGAAACGTAATTTATTTACCGATACAAAAATTAGCAAAAATATTCCCCAGCAGTTCATCATTTGTAACCTGGCCGGTGATTTCACCGAAGAAGTAGAGTGCTTGGCGGATATCGATTGCCATGAGGTCGGCGGATAAATTCGTTTGCAGTCCCCATTTCACCTTTTCGATTTCCTCAAGTGCTTTGAGGAGGGAGTCGTAGTGGCGTGCATTGGTAACAATCGTCTCATTATTGCGCAGTGCACCTGTATTGACGAAGCTCAGCAGGGCTTGTTTCAACGCTTCGATACCGAGATTAGCTTTGGCAGACATGAACATTAAGTCGTCTATTTTAGATTCAAACAAGGCAATTTGTTCCGTAGAGAGCAAGTCTTGTTTGTTACAAACGACCAGTAGAGGTTTGAGAGGGTATTTATTTTTGAGTTTTTCCAGTTCAACATTAATTTGTTCAATCGATTGATGCGTTACTTTTCCGCCGTCGATGAGGTAAATCACGACTTGAGCTGCTTCGATTTTCTCAAAGGTCTTCTGAATACCGATACTTTCCACTACGTCTTTCGTCTCGCGAATTCCGGCGGTATCGATGAATCGAAACCCGATGCCGTCAATCACCAACTCGTCCTCAATCGTATCGCGTGTAGTACCTGCGATATCCGAAACGATGGCGCGTTCCTCATTGAGGAGGGCGTTTAGCAAGGTAGATTTACCCACGTTAGGTTCGCCGACAATAGCAACAGGGATTCCGTTTTTAATAACATTTCCAACGGCGAAAGAATCGATTAATCGTTTCAGTACAAATTCGATGCGTTCCACAAGCGCTTTAAATTGGGTGCGATCAGCGAATTCCACATCTTCTTCCGAGAAGTCGAGTTCGAGTTCGATAAGCGAAGCAAAGTTGAGGAGTTGTTCACGTAGCAAGGCAATTTCGTTGGAGAATCCCCCGCGCATTTGTTGCATGGCAATTTGGTGGCTTGCCTCGTTGTCCGACGCAATTAGATCCGCCACTGCTTCCGCTTGCGATAGGTCGAGTTTACCATTTAAAAAAGCGCGCATTGTAAATTCACCCGCTTGTGCCATTTTCGCTCCCTTGCGGAGACAAAGTTGGATGATCTGTTGTTGAATAAAAGTCGAACCGTGGCATGAAATCTCAATAGTATCCTCTCCCGTATAGGAGTTCGGACCCTTAAAAACGGAAATCAACACCTGATCGAGGATGCGATCCCCATCCACCACATGTCCCAGGTGTAAAGTATGCGTCTTTTGTTTGGTTAAATCTTTGTTTTTGATCGATTTAAAGATACCGTTAACTAAGGTAATGGCGTCTTTTCCCGATACGCGTATGATGGCAATGGCACCCGCACCCGAAGGAGTTGCTAAAGCGACAATAGTATCTTGTAATATCATGGTATACATCTATAATAAGATACAAAGATAATACATATTGCCCAATCTCAAGAAGGAAGATTAGCCCGGGCAATCAACAGCTAGTTGCCTGTGTAGAGCGGGTAGAAGAGGAAGGATGTAGAAAAAAAGAAAAGAAAAAGACCCTTTTTTTTGACGATTAGAAACTGAAAACCTAAGCTTAATTGTTTATCTTTATAGAAATCAAAATATACGCTACTATGAAAAAAATACTATTCCCGACGGACTTTTCGGAAACAGCAAATAACGCTTTAATTTATGCATTGAAAATGGCAGACAGTCAAAACGCAACCCTTTATGTACTGCATGCATATGAAATGCCCGTTATTTCTGCAACTGCAAATCCTGTCATGGTTCAAGATGTCTATAAATCAATCGAATTGAGCAACTTTGAAAACTTTAAAGATCAAGTTCCATTCATTCGCGATATTGCCAAAGAAAACAATTTAGATCACGTGCCGATGCACTTCATTTTAGAAGAAGGATTCTTGAATACCATCCTAAAGAAAAGAGTAGAAGAAGAGGAGATTGATTTGGTCGTAATGGGAACCAATGGAAATTCCGGTTGGGATAGAAAATTATTAGGTTCGAACACTATAAATGCAATCAATTCCCTAAAAGCCCCAGTTTTAAGTGTACCACATGACGCCGTTTTCAACGGAATTAATTCCATCGCTTTCTCTACCTTATTCAATACAAGCGATAAAATTGTACTGGATAAACTAGTGAAAATTGCAAAAGGTTACGATGCAATTATCAAGTGTATTCACGTGATTGAAGACGTGGAAAAAGTAAACCAAGAAGTGGTAGAAAGCTGGTTAGAGTACTACGACGGACATCCAATTACATTTACCTTAGTAGAAGGAAAAGACGTAGAAAAAGAAATTTTCACCTTCTTAGACAGAGAAAATATCGATCTTTTAGTATCGGTGAAGCGCAATAGAAGTTTCTTAGACAAGTTGTTTACTTCCAGTATGACCAAAAAATTAAGTTACCACAAACACGTGCCAATCATCGCATTTCACGAAGAATAAAACATAAAAAAAAGTCGTAAAGTTAGTGCTTTACGACTTTTTTTAGCTGATAACCTATTGCCACAGACTATTCAGCTTTGTTTTTATTGATCTCATCTTGGAGCTGTCTTCTGATTTTTTGCTCTCTTTCTAAAGATAATTTGCGGAACTCTTCAAATTCTTCATCCGTATCCCGTAACTTGTTCAGTGCATCTTTCGTATCTACATTCGATTTTTTAAAGCGGTAGTAAAAAACACCTGCCATGGCCAATAGCAAAGCAAAAAGAAGCAAAATTACAGTCTGAAACGTATTTTTATTAGCCGCTATACCCAAAAATTCAAAGTTCTCCTCTTTGGCAAGGGAGGTCTTTAACTCTTGCTCCGCAGTTTCCAATTTCTGACTCACATCGGCTAGTTCTTTTTGATGCTGTAACACAAGCGACTGACCCTCAGCGATCTTTCCCTTGTAGTTGCTAATCGAATCTTCTACATTTTGTTGAAGATCAAGTAAGCTCTGTTTATCTACAATTTTATAATTTTGGTAATTCGAAGATTTATTAAATAGAGAAGAGAATTGATTGTTGATGGTTCTAACGTTGCCTTGTGCAAAAACTGTACTTGTCAGTGCTAGGGTGGCAACCAGTAAAATACGTTTTTTTCTTTTCATTGAATAACTTTTTTAGTCTTATATTTTATAGAGCTCTAATATAAGTTATTTATTATAATAAAAACTGCCTATTAAAGGGATTTTTTAAGAAATTTTAAATTTTATATTTTATACTATTAATAGAATATGTGTTTTTTGTATAAAATTAGCGTTGATTAGAATACAAAACTTCAAGTTAATATTTGAAAATAGTATATTTTTATACGCTTATTGGTTTACAACCGTTTTATATTGTTAGTAATTTGTTTTCTATGATGCAAAAGTTTAGTTCGAGAAACAGGAGTAAAATCGCTAGTTTGTTGTTTTGGATAGCATGTCCGTTGTTGTCTTTCGCCCAATCGCTCAACCAAGATGAGGTTACAGCTGTAAAAATGTGGTTAGATGAAGATGGTGACAGCAGCCTCTACATTAAAGTAAGTGCGGCTTGTAATAATTACGACAGTAAAAGAGCATTTGACTATGTAGGTTTGCCTTCTTCTATTAGCTTAAAACTGAAAAATGATCTGGTCGATACCACCTTTGTTTACGAACATCCGCGTTTTGAATCTTCCATGTTGATGTTTTACAGCGAATCAGTTTGGTTTAAAAATTTTGAATGGAAGCAAGCTATTTTTATTCCGTTGTTTTACTGTAGTCAGAAACACGGGGCTACCATGCCGTTGTCATACCTGATTTTGTTTGATCAACGCATGACGGTTGTCCACCTTACTTTTCAGTGCAAACCCGAAGTGTGGGGGAGTTGTAAACCCGTGTTTAAGAAACGAGCACTAAAAGCGCAACTGACTCAACTACCAGCGGATCTACAAGAAGATTTTGTGCAATACGTCGAGAAAACCTATACCACCCGAGAGGACCTATATCCCAATCACATGACGTTTAAACAAAAGAAGTACAAAGATTGGAACTTAGCCTCTGTAGTTTCTCTGGTCGAAGCGAGTTATCCTCATGAACTCTTACATCGACTACATACCTTTATTGAAGATCAAAAATGGGACCTAGCCCTAGCTTACCTCAATGAGTTTGAATATCTTTATGTAAATGCAGAGGGTATAGTCGAGATTGCTGGATTCCGTACGAGTAAGCAAACCTATAAAGAACAAGCCAATACTATGGCAGAGCGAATGTCAACACAAGCAGAGTTAGTGATGCAACAAGCCGATCAATACGTCGAACAAGGAGACTTTCAACGAGCCTATAGCTTGTATAAAGCCATTGTAGAAACAACCAAGCCATAATTCGTGTAAGCGCGAAATTAGATTGCCCACTATATAGGGGTAAAACAATACGTCAACTAAAAAATACAGCAATATGAAAAAAGCAATTCAAGAATTGTATCCAGAAAACTTAGCCCATTGTTATGGGTGTGGTACATTAAATTCTGGGGGACATCAACTGAAAACCTATGTAGAGGGAAAAGAAGAAACCATGGCTCACTTTACGCCAGAGGCCCAATATACTGCTTTGCCAGGAAGTGTGTATGGCGGACTGATCGCCTCCTTACTCGATTGCCATGGAACAGGATCTGCTGCTGCCTTTATCTGTATGGCAGAGGGGCTCCCGCTAGAACAACCACTAGGAGTGCGCTGTGTTACTGCATCCTTAAAAGTAGACTTTAAGGCAATGACACCCATGGGAGAAACCTTGGTGATCAAAGGAAAATTGAGAAGCATAGAAGGAAGAAAGGTATGGGTTGACCTTGCGTTAACGGCAAATGATATCCTTTGCGCAACGGGTGAAATTCTCGCTATTCGATTAAAAGAAGAAAATGAAATAAAAAACGAGCTATAGGAAACTATAACTCGTTTTTCTCAACATTATGGTAATCTACTATTTAGTAGGAAGTGTTCGGGTTAACCAACCACGTCGATTGGCTGTTGCAATCGCATAGGGCGTAATCCAAAATAGGGTGAACGTATAAAAAATGCTATACGTATAAGCCCAAAATGAATCTTTTATTGTGTACTTATTTGCATAGAAGATCACTTGAATCGAGGAGAAAATTAAAATCCCCGCTAAAGCACTGCTAACAAACATAATCGGATAACTAAGGATGAGATACAACATCAACATCATCATGGGGTAGGCGAGGATTACTTTAAGCCACTGGTTTAACAGTAAAATACGCGGCCCAAGGGTAGAACCTTTTCTAAACTTAGTAAAGGCAAATTTACTCATCATAATGTTCTCTCGCACATTGCTTCGCTCCCAACGGATGAACATTTTGTACAATCCTTTGAAGCTATTCGGTGTATCTGTCAAGACATATGCATTCTTTTGAAATAATACGTGATAGCCTTGTTTTAGTATCATATTCGTCATGGCGCGATCTTCCCCAATATCGGAAGGATTCCCCATAAAGGTTTGAGTGATCCATTGCTCTAAACAGTTCATCACCGCCTCTCTGCGGTAAGCCGCTAAGGCACCTGGCGTACACAGCACTGTATTCAACGCACTTTGAGCCGAACGAATAAATTCGAAACTGAATACAAAGCTCACATTGAGCATTTTGGGAATAATCCCCTCTTCGGTGTTGAGAACAAGTACATTACCGCCAACGGCCCCACATAGTTCATTGTTTACAAAGGGGCTAACAAGCTGTCTCAAGGTGTCTGTCTTCACTATTGAATCACTGTCAACCGTAACAAAAACCTCGCCTTTTCCCAGCTTAAAACCGCGGTAAAGAGCATGTCTTTTCCCCATGTTTTTGGGCTGTTGGTAGATGGTCACTCGAGAACCCAATACAGCTTTGGCTTTTTGCATCCACTCCCAAGTGTCGTCTTTACTGCCATCATCAAAGGAAATAATCTCCAATTTATCCGCAGGATAATCACTTTGCGCCAAACTCAGTAGGGTATCGTAAACTAAACGACCTTCGTTATAAGCCGGAACAAGAACCGTACAACTTGGCAATTCTTCATCTGATACCGGCGCTACCGGCTTGTACTTAAAGTATTGATAGAAGATATACAGCAAGAACAAAATTTGTACCGCTAGTAAACCCATACTAATACTAAAGAAGAGCTGCCCGCCAAAACCTTCTAAACGCTTCAGTTGAATATTGGCAAAATAGGGCTGAAAATGATAAAGTATAATTACACTGCTAAATAACAAAGTAAATGTAAGGGCCAAAACGAAATAGTCCGTTAAACTAAAACGCTTTTTCTTATTCATATCTTGGGTAGATTCACGATCTGAATCTATCAAGTAGGGGACGTTGTTTGCTTTCATAATTTTGAGTTTTTAAGGAAGAGGGACTTTTGGATATCCCTAAAATAAAGGAGATAGACGAGCAGTCTACCAATCATTATTTTTGTCACTAATCGTAATGCAATATGCATGCCACGCGATTTTACTGGCCTGAAAGCCCCTTTTTAATCTCAAACTTCCACACTTTGTTGATTTGGACAACACTTTATTTGGGCAATGGCGATTTTTAATCCTTTTTTTTCTACTATTGATTACCACAATTCCGCCAGGTGCAGCCTTTCATATCTAAACTCAAGCAGCTACAGCTTGCCTCTTCCTCAAAATACCCCTCAATACAACTAGCTGCTGTTGAAAAGCACAGGAGCTCCTATTTTTCGTGTCCATAAAAGCTAATTGAACGCCTGTTATTTGTCCTTTCTATCAAAATTTGAAAATAAAAATGATTAAATTCCGTTATCTTTGATCCATTATATTAAATGTATCACATGAAAGTACTAGTGACAGGTGGACTAGGATTTATAGGTTCTCACACGGTTGTAGCGCTACAGCAAAAAGGATATGAAGTTATTATTATCGATGACTTGTCCAACGCTTCTTTAGAAGTGATGGACGGCATTTACGCAATTACAGGACGTAAACCTGAATTTCACCAAATCGATCTGAGAGACAAGCAAGCTGTATTTGCTTTTTTTGATCAACAGACAGATCTAGCGGGAGTTATTCATTTTGCTGCCTCTAAAGCGGTAGGAGAGAGTATGGCTAAGCCCCTAATGTACTACGAAAATAATTTGTTCTCTTTGATTAATGTATTGTCAGCCCTACAACAGTACGGGATTGATAAGTTCTTATTTAGCTCTTCTTGTACCGTATATGGACAAGGGGAAATCATGCCCATCACGGAAGAGGAATCTATTAAATCAGCACTTTCTCCTTATGGCAATACCAAACAAATAGGAGAGGAAATCATTGCTGATTTGTCAAAAGTGTACCCACTACAAACCGTTTTATTGCGTTATTTTAACCCTATTGGCGCACATGAATCTGGGCATATTGGAGAATCACCGTTGGGTGTTCCTTATAATTTAATCCCTTATATTACACAAACAGCCGTGGGTATACGCGAGTATTTATCCATCTATGGTCAAGATTACGATACCCCTGACGGAACCTGTGTCCGCGACTATATTCACGTGGTGGATCTAGCCGACGCTCATGTTCGCGCTATGGAATACCTTATCCAAGGAAAAAATCAAGAACAAGTAGAAGCGTTTAACGTTGGAAATGGCCAAGGTTACTCTGTTTTGGAGTTGGTTCATTCGTTTGAACGCGTGAGCGGAAAGAAAATTAACTACAAAATAGTAGATCGCCGCCCAGGTGATGTCGATAAAGCATGGGCTAATACCGATAAAATTCAACGTATACTAGGTTGGAAACCTACAAAAACGTTAGACGATATGTTGGATAGCGCTTGGAAATGGGAACAAAAAGCAAGAAGTAAAAACAACTAGACCGAAAGAAGCAATGAATAAAATCAGCATTGAAATAAAGTGGGGTATCATCTTTTCCCTCGTAGGATTACTGTGGATGCTAGTAGAAAAAATAGGTGGTTTGCACGATACCTACCTCGATTACCATTTGTACCTGACCAATTTGTTTGCGATTCCAGCTATTATTGTAATGGTTTTGGCATTGAAAGATAAAAAGAAAAACTACTATGATGGCGATATGACCTATAGTGAAGGAATGCTTTCAGGTGTAGTGCTGTCTTTGGTCATTGCAATTCTAAGCCCACTTACCCAATGGATTACTTCTTATGTTATTACCCCTGATTTCTTTCCTAATGTCATCAAGCGATCGGTAGAATTGGGCTTTTATGAAACAGAACAAGATGCCGCTAGTTATTTTAACTATGGCAATTACGCCAAACAAGGGTTTTTAATGTCCTTGATGATGGGCGTGATCACCACGGCTATTTGTATGATTTTCATTAAGTCAAAAGCAAAAAAAGAGTAGTGCCTTTTACAGGAGATATAGAGGCTGTTTTAGCAGCCTACAAGCTAAACCCCATCTAGTAAAATAGAGGGGTTTTTTGTTGTATGACCGTCAACTGTAAACCGTCAACTGTAAACTGATCTCACGGCTATTTAAGAGAAATTAATGCTAATAATTTACTTTTTTAAAAAATATAACGAAATAGAAGTGAAAAAACTTTACATCCTGCGATAAAGTTGTATCTTTAAAAGAAAAGAATATATGAGTAGTATTATTTTAAATCGTATCAAGCAAAATGTAAAACACTGGTATCTCCCTGTCATTTTAGGGGTAGTGTTTATTGTAGCTGGAGTTTTTATTATGATGACGCCAATTGCGTCTTATCTATCGTTAGCCTTGTTGTTTAGTTGGCTTTTCTTTTTCGCAGGGATTGCTGAAATAGCGTTTGCCTTGAGTAATAGAAAAGAATTAGACGGTTGGGGTTGGATTTTATTCTCTGGTATTGTCGATGTAGTTTTGGGTCTTATTTTACTCAGTCAACCTGCAATTACCCTCCAGGTGTTACCTATCTATGTAGGATGTGTTTTGCTCTTCCGTTCTGTGCGTAGTTTGAGCATGGCTGTAGAGCTAAACCGATATGGTGTCAAGGGAATTTCCTCTTTAGTACTGTTTGGAATCTTAGGGTTGCTTTTTGCAATTTTTATGATGACTAATATCGAAGCGGGTGCCTTTACCATTGTGTATTGGACGGCGTTCTCCATTTTAACCTTGGGTGTGTTTAGTGTATTGTATGGATTCAAACTCAAGAAACTAAAAAATAAAGGCGCTAAGATTAGTGCAGAGCTTACCAAAAAATGGGAAGCGATTCAAGAAGAAGTCAAGAAGGCTATGGACCAAGAATAAGCATAAATAAAGGATCTATATACGCGTATATAGATCCTTTATGCTATTTGTTTACCTTGCTATAGGCATCAAAGATTAGCTCCTGAATAGAGTTAGAAATCTGTGCTTTTCCTTCTTCTGTATTGATGTCAATGCCACAAAAATTACTTCCATTGTTTTTTGCGTGTAAGGAAAGATAGTAAATACCGCTGATCACAAGGGCTAAACGCGCTCTGATATCAACCGATGAATGCTCGAAGTAAGGAATCACCTTAGCAAATAAATTTTCACCTAATTCTTCTCGTGCATCCGCTATTTTTCTCAGTGTCTCATTGTGTTCGCCAATCTCCCAATGAATAATGCGCTGTAAGGAACGATCGTTCAATAGCGTTTCAAATTGATTTTGTAAAAGATCGTTGATATCGTCTTTGGTCAATTTATCTGGATTTTGCAACAATTGCTGTAAATCCTTATTGGCTGTACTTCTAAAAAAGTCTTTTTGATTGATGTATTCTTCTACTAGATTATCTACCCCACCAAAATACGTCCATACCAATTTCTTATCTACACCAGCAACCTTTGCAATATTCGGTGCTGTCAGTCCTGTGTAGCCCTTTTTTTGCAATACTTTTCCTACAGCTGCAATCATTTTGTTCATGGTTCTCGACTTGTCTCGTATCGGACCAGAAGAAACTTTTCTAGCTTTTTTAGCTGATTCTTCTTTGTTCTCTTTTGGTTTGACTTCTTTTTTTTGCATTTGTTGTTCGTTTTAGGTAAAACCGCCTGCTTTTTTACCCTCGATGATAAAAGATAAAAAGACCACTGCGTACTAGGTGTAATCGGTATATGTAAAAAAAATAATTTTAAAACTACTTTTTACTACTATTAGTATGAAACTCGAATATAATGTAAATATAGTTATAAAAAAAGCGTTTGCTTTTGCATTTTATTTATTTTTAAGTCCGAGTATAATTATACCCAATGCTTTTAAATTGGATAAAAAACGTTAAAAATTATATAAAAAGATAAATTTAGTACACTATTTGTGTTTGTTTATTAAAGTAAATAAAACAATGCGTATCACAAAGAGAACTTATATAATACTAGATTGGCTGGGAATTGGTATTTTCCTCTTTTTAATTGTATTCAATTGGGGATCAAGACGAGAAATTACCGAAGCTCCTTTTTTTGTCGGTCGATATCAAGGAGTAGCTGTATTTGAGGATCGGGATCAAAATATTCAATGTGATACCGCCAGTATTGACGTGATTAAAATTGGCCCTAAAACGTCTTTTGTGTTTTCTGGTTCAATACCAACCATTTCTAAAGTGGTATTTGAAGAAAATAAGTCTAAATTTCTCATCAATTTAAATGCTATAGACACCAACTACATTCGGTTGGATACTCGCAAACTAGAGATCTTATTCCATGAGGGTTCAAAAAGTTGGACGGTTTATGCCGATAGAAATTAGAATAAAGGCACTAGGCCCTTATTCTAATGCCTACTTATTAGGTGATAAATGTGTAATCCCCAATAGAAATTGCGTGTATCTTTGGGGTTAAATCCAACACGTTTCGCTGCTTAATGATGTGTGAAGCTGTAGCATTAAGGCTGTGTTTTCTTCCCTCAATTAACTGCTTATCCGTTACTTTTTTTAATAGTTTCACTCGTTGATCTTCCTTTTTGAGCTCAATGAGCAAATAGTTTACTGAAGGTAAGTCAACGTTTTTTAAGGTTTCATCATCTCGTATAAAAGCCTCTTGTTTGAAGTATAAATGTTCAATTGAACCCGTTGAAGCTTGCATCTGGTTCTTGTTCTTCTCTAACACCTTTAACAACTGCTCGTTGTATAACATACTCAGGTGATTGCACTCATCTCGGGTGAGAAATAAAGGAGCGATTTTCGAATTGTGGTTGTAAATGGCGAATACTTGAAGGACGATAGGATCATCGAGATTCAAGAACAATTCAATGGGTGGGGTTAATTCTAAATTTTTCATAGCAATGGATTTTTGTTTTTCTCTTAAATATAAGCAATTATTTGTGTAGTATTCTTTCTATAACGAATTATTTATTGCGATTAGTATAGAGTAGGTGTGTATATTCGTGTTAAAAATGAATAAATAAACAAGAGATAGTGCCCTTAAGTACCGTCAAATAAGAAAAGTATCCACAGGCATTTGTTTTCAATGCCAAGAATTAGAACAGCAAAAGTAAGAGGGAGGAACACTAGTGAACTAAAAAAAATAATGTGTTTTAATTTTTGATATACAGTGTTTTAGTTTATGTTACCCTTGTTGTATTACGCAATTCGTAAAGAGTTTTATTTTAATTTAAGGAATAAATGTTAAATATTTGTAAATGAAAAGACTGCAAGTATTTTATTGTTAGTAAATAACAAATTTATGAGCCAGATTGAAAGCACATTTAGAATATAGGTAATAAATCGTTTATTAAAATTAGAATCAGGTCCCCAATTTGATTTTTGAGTTGCTATATTTGTGTTTGATATTCAGCCTATGTTTTTACATAGGCTTTTTTGAGTTGCTCTATATGTAGAACTCGTCCTGCATAGCGCAGAGAAACGCAGAACCTATAGCAAGATAGTACGGTATATACATTTCTATTATAATAAATATAAGCACTTCCTATTTATGGAATTGAGTATAAAATTACAATTTAATGAACTTTAGAATAATATTTTGTATTCTGATTACGGTTTCTGGCTACACTCAAAACACTTCATTTGATAGCCTCTATGCGCATGTAAAAACAGTAGCTTTGACTTCCACGCCTCAAGAGGTTTTAATGCAAATTTCTGATTTAGAGCAATTGACAAGTACGCCTGCGCAAGTAATAGAGGTCTATCTATTAAAAGCATCTTTACTGAGGCAATACGGTCTGCGCGATAAGGCCATTTCAACGCTCCAAAAGGCGGATAGCTTTGCAGTAAACGCCCAACACATAATTTTAAAAGCGAGAATACAAGGTACTTTGTCCACCTTGTATCGAGAAAATGGTATAGAGAGCTTAGGTAAGCTCGCTTTGGTAAAGGCCAAGCATTGGTCTAAGAAAGTCAAAGATCCGCTAGAATTGGCTGTATTAAATGGCAATTTACTGCAAGAACAGGCGTACTACTACATGAACAGTGCCCAATTTAGTGAAGCCATCACAACGTTAACACAAGGAAGACGCGAATTTGAAAAAGTAGAACACCCACAACAGCGCTTCTTTTATCTAGCAACTACGGATCAATTAATTGGGGACAACTACATTCAATTGGGAAACTTAGACCTTGCCGTAAAAACGTTGAATCTCGCTCTAGCTGAACTACAAGGTTCCAATAATCCACAAAGCCCATTGAAGGGGTTTATTTACAGGAATTTAGGCGAATCCTATCTCAAAAGCCAAGATTATGAAACATCCTTACTATTTTTGAACAACGCCATTGATGTTGCCGAACAATCTGGTTTTCTCTCCCTAAAAAAACAAGTTTTTGCCACGCTAAAAGAGTATGCCAAACAAAGAGAAGATAGAGAAATGTACGTGAACTACAATGAAAAGTATATCCAACTCGTCGAACAAGAACTCCAAGTACAAGCTAAAATTGCCAATTACTTGGTAGCGTCTTACTATGAGAAAGAAGGGGAACTCACCTTAGCGTATACTAATTACGTCTACTATAGCTTGTCAATTGTTGGTGGCATCCTACTTTTTTTATCCTATTCGCTATATCACAGACGTCAGCTGCTTAAACGAAATCCCAAAACCCAGGCAGTTCCTGTTTCAACGGCTGTTGTAGAAGTAGTAGATTGGAAAGGGGAGTTGGCACCCGAAAATAACGACATAGGCATCGACTACAACTATATTTCCAAAGAGATGGAAGAACTCATCCTCAGTGGAATTGCATCCTTTGAGTATCACAAGGGGTTTTTAAAACACGAAATTTCTTTGAGTAAACTCGCTAGTCAAATAGGCGTTAATCACCGCTATCTGTCCTACGTTATTAAACACCATAAACAACAAGATTTTTCCAGCTATATCAATACATTGCGCATTGATTATATTGTTGATTTACTCCAGAAAAATCCCGAAATGCTCAAGTACAAAATTAGCTATTTGGCAGACTTATGCGGTTTTGCCTCTCACAGTCGTTTTACCATTACTTTTAAGCGAATCAAAGGAATGTCTCCTTCTGCTTTTATCGAGCAAATCAAATCCAAAATATAATATATAAGTAGCTTCTAGTTCAGTGTTGCTGTGGTGTTACCAAAAAGTTATCTTATTGGGTGACTGTTGGTGGTGTTGTTTTTTTGCTGAAATTTAGTATATCAAAAGAAAGCATATGGAACAGTATAACAAGCATAGTTTTTTTGTAGAAGTAGGGGTGACAATTCCCTCAGGAAAAGAGGTTAATAAATTGCAAGTGCGATTTGGCTTTTCCGAAGAGATGCGCAAGTTGTTGTTGGTACAAAGCCAGGGCAACACAAGACATAGCCTTATGCAATCAGGGATCACGTCAGAGTCTTTAGAAGCTCTTGAAGGCGTGGTGGTTTGGTACACCCTCGATGGCTTAGACGAGACGCTTGATATTATTGAACGCAACGAAGACTGCGTGCTGTCTGATTACTTGTTCGTTTTCGCACAAGATCACCTAGGAAATCAATATGCAGAAATTACTAAAGGAAAATGGAAGGGACACATTGTGTGGCTCAATGCCTTGTACTACGCCGATGTCGATAGTTTGGAAGAATTGTTGGAAGAGTATAGTGACTCCGCTGAAGCGTCAATCGGACGCGTAGAGGATGAAACAGTGTTTCAGCTTCTCTATACGAGTCAACAATTAGTCGCCATGCAAGCCTCCTCCTTAGAGATGTTTCTGTGTTAATCGATAAAAATAAAATTGCTTATTCCTATGAATAAGAATTGATGCGTTTTTTTAGTTTGTCAAGCCTGTATAAATTTTTTTATACAGGCTATTTTGTATAAAATAAAAGTGAACAGGATGTGAGTGGTGAATGGTGAGTGGTGAGTGGTGAGTGGTGAATGGTGAATGGTGAGTGGTGAATGGTGAGTGGTGAATGGTGAGTGGTGAATGGTGAGTGGTGAGTGGTGAGTGGTAAGAGGTGAATGGTGAGTGGTGAGTGGTGAGTGGTGAGTGGTGAATGGTGAGTGGTGAATGGTGAGTGGTGAGTGGTGAATGGTAAGTGGTGAGTGGTGAGTGGTGAGTGGTGAGTGGTGAATGGTGCGTGGTGCGTGGTGAGTGGTAAGTGGTGAATGGTGAGTGGTGAGTGGTGAATGGTGAGTGGTGAGTGGTGAGTGGTGAGTGGTGAGTGGTGAGGTGAGTGGAATGGTGCGTGGTGAGTGGAATGGTGCGTGGTGAGTCCATACTGAGTCCATAGTGAGTCCATAGTGACTCTAGTAAAACAAGGCTTTTTTATAGAGTCACTATACAGTCACTATGGAAGTACAGCGTTGTTGTACCGACGATAACGGGTTCCTAGGACGGTAAAAAAAAAAGAGTGTCCTTTTGGGACACCCTCTTATATAGTTGTTTATTTTGATCGTTTAAGGCCTTGGTTTAGCCAAGTGATCAAAGAAGTACTGCGCAATTTTAGTGTTTAAATGCACGCGATCTAATCCTCTCACATTGTGTTCGTGGTTTGGATACAAGAAGTAATCCACTTGTTTATTTGCTTTGATACACGCTTCTATAAACAGCATAGAATGTTGCTGAACCACAACCGGGTCCTGTGCCCCGTGAATAAGTAATAATTTGTTGTCTAGTTTTGACGCTTTGTTTAACAAGCTAGTGCGCTCATATCCTTCCGGATTTTCTTTTGGCGTATCCATATAGCGCTCCCCATACATAATTTCGTACATCTTCCAATCCATAACAGGACCACCTGCAACGCCTACTTTAAATACAGAAGGATAGTTAACCGATAAGGATGTGGTCATAAAACCTCCATAACTCCATCCATACACACCGATTTTCGATTGATCGACATAGGGAAGTGTTTGTAAGTACTTCACACCAACCATTTGATCAGCCATTTCATTTTGACCCAATTGACGGTGAATCACATGCTCAAAATCTTTTCCTCTGTTAAAACTACCTCTGTTGTCTACCGTAAAAACAATATAGCCTTGTTGTGCCATATAGTGGAAGAATAACGAAGACCCTTCTAACCATGTATTGGTAATTAATTGCGCATGTGGACCCCCATAAACATATACCATCACAGGATATGTTTTAGTTGCATCGAAATTAGTAGGGTAGATCATACGAGCATTTAATGGCGTTTTTCCATCAGCTGCTGTCAGGCTAAGAATTTCTGTTTTCGGCATCGTAATCACCCCTTGGTATGGATCCTTTGCCTGTAGTATTTCTACTTCTTTTTGATTAGAAGTCTGAACCAAAGACACGCGATTGGGAACGTCATAACTGTTAAATGAATCGAGGAATAAGCTTTTGTCCGTGTTGAACAACGCCTCATGCGTACCTGAACGAGAGGTAAGCTGCTCTGTCTTTCCTTTTTTGAGGTTCACTTTAAAAACTTGTCGATCTAACCCTTGGTTAGTGACTCCCGTATAGTATATGTTTTTTCCCTCTGCATCAAATCCTATAAGATCAGAAACAATCACCGATTCATGACCCAAGGTCTTGATTAATTTACCCGTTGTTGAATACAAATACATTTGGCGGTATCCGTCTTTTTCAGATAAATAAACAAAAGATTTATTGTCTTCAGGATTGAAAACCAATCCTTGAGAAGGCTCTGTATAAGTCGTTGATTTCTCTTCAAATAATGTCGCTTCTAACGCTCCTGTTGCTGCGTTATACTTGTTGAGCTTCAGGTGATTCTGCTCGCGGTTTAACACCCCTACATAAACGTAATTCCCCGATGGATCCCAAGTTACCATCGTTAAAAACTGATCTTGATCGCCTGTGGCTAACGTAATTTTGTTCTGCGTATAAACGTCGTAAATCACTAGAGAAACACGTTCATTTTCCATACCCGCCATCGGATATTTGATGTTTTTGTTCTCTGCTACACGTGGATCCCATTGTACTAATGGATAATCTGTAACTTGTGACTGATCGTTTCTGTAGTACAACAATTGCTCTTGTTTTGGACTCCACCACATGCCTTTGTTTATGCCAAATTCATTGCGGTGTGTATTCGAACTACCATTGACAATAGCAGCATCTGTATCTTGTGTAACAGCTGTGATCTGCCCTTTTTTGTCTGCAATTTCAATATTGTTATCCGTTAACCACGCTACATATTCTTTGTTGCGCGATAAACTGTATTCTTGTCCGTGTACTGGAATTTTATGAATCAAGCTAACTTGTTGATCCTGGGTGTTGTAGTGAAACAACCATCGAAACTTTCTAGCCGTATCTAGGACAGAAAAAGTCAATGTGTTTTCGTTTTTCCAAGCTAAATCACTAGGAAAAGATGTCAATTGAAAGCTCGCCTCAGAAATTGAAGACGTTAGTGCAGCTTGTAAATGAGCAACACTAAACAAAAATGAAGGCGTCCAATTTACCGCTTGTGTACGGATAAACAAGCTGTCTCGCTTAGCATTTAAGTGAGTGAACGCTTGGGCATCCTTCCAACTCGGTTGGGTTAATCGCTCTGGAGCAAAAGAAGTGTACTGGCCTAAGGTAGCTTCTTGCATGGTAAGATTGCGCTGGGCAAAAAGTAAATTACCTGTAAGAAAAGCTAGGGCAAGTAGTTGTATTTTTTTCATTCTATTGTGTGATTATTTTTAATGGTCACTAAGGTAGGGCTTTTCTCTTTTCTGACCAATAAGTTTGTGTGCTTGTCGTCGTGGTTGTGTTAGACGTATAGAGAAGTGGCAACATCATTCCGTATTTCAATGCGTTTAAAGTGCTAAAAATAGATTTATCTTAGAAGATTTACTTCTAAATGCACGGATGAGCAAAAATATTCTATTAGGCAAATATTCTCATATTGAGAACAAGAAAGAAAGAATACTACTTATTTCGCTGTGAAAAGAAATAAGTATTGTTAAAAATAAGAGGGATTTTTTTAAACGCTGAAAATACACTAAAATCGATGGGAATTTTAAATTATTATATTTGATACAAGCAATCCTGTTGATTTTTATACTATTTATCCTTTACTGTTAAAATGAACCACAAACTATTAATTGATTTTATGCACCTTCTTTTTGAGTTTGAAAAGGAGATGAAAGAAGAATTTACTTCTATTTATGCACCAACCATAATGGGGTTTAAACAATGGATTCGAGATAAAAAAGTACAGGAAGAAGATCAAGAGCTTGGCTTAGAGGCATCCACAGAAAATACAGATCAACATATTGTGCTATCGTTTTTTAAGTTGGCCAATTACAGCAAAACGTATTGGCGATCGCTTTTGACAGATACACCTCTTGCCCTACCAGATAATCATATCTTTTTAATGAATTTATGGAGGCATGGGGAAATGACCAAGATGGAACTCATCCGCAAGAGTACCCAAGAAAAAGCAACAGGTATGCAAATTATCAATCGACTGATTGAGTTGAATTTTGTTAGTCAAAAAGATTCAGAAGTAGACAAAAGGAGTAAAATTGTTGAGATCACCTCCCTAGGTCGACAAGAACTAGAAACCAATATGGACGACATACAGAAGATTTCTCAAGTCGTTAACGGTAGTTTAAAAGGGACAGAAAAGAAGATGTTGAATCAATTACTAAACAAGTTGACCCACTTTCACGAAGAGGTGTTTAGCGAATCAAAAAGTAAAGAAGAGTTGATCTTTCTTATTGTCAATCACGAGAAATAGGGTTGAGTTTACGGTTAATAGTTTACTTGTTCGTTCTGCGGTTTGTACTCTACAAACCGCAGAACGAACAGGTTATTGCCTTAAATCGACTTCTTTAAGTGGAATTACTTTGGTTTTATACTTGAATTTGTGGAAGAAGTAGAAGAACAAGAAAAAGGGAATACCCATATAGGTAATTAGTATTCCTTTCCAATCGACAATTCCTTCAAATATCATTTGGCTATCCTGTCCGATGATTACAAATAAGCAGAGGACGAAAGCGAAGATAGGACCAAAGGGGAAGAGTTTGGCGCGGTAGACTAGTTTTTGGGTGTCATATCCTTGAGCGACGTAGGCTCTTCGGAAGCGGTAATGGCTAATGGCAATTCCCAACCAAGCGATGAAGCCGGTAAGTCCTGAAGCAGCAAGAATAAAGTCAACGGCTTGAGGTGTAACGGATTGAATAATAAAAATGAGTAGTACAATCAATGCTGTTGCCAATAGGGCTAGGATGGGTACTCCTTGTTTATTCGTTCGGCCAAAAGAGCGATGTGCCATACCGTCTTTTCCCATGGCATAAAGCATACGCGTAGAAGCGTACATACCCGAATTTCCAGCTGATAAGATTGAGGTTAAAATAACCGCATTCATCAAGGCGGCAGCAAAAGCCCAGTGTGCTTTTTCAAAGACTAGTGTAAAGGGCGATTTGGCAATTTCCGTAATATCGGCGCCCAAGAGTTGTGGACTAGTATAAGGAATGATTAATCCAATTACAAAAATAGACAGAATGTAGAAAATGAGAATTCTCCAAAATACTTGTTTAATTGCTTTGGGGATGTTTTTCTCTGGATGTTCTGACTCACCTGCTGTAATGCCGATTAGCTCAGTACCCTGAAAAGAGAATCCCGCAATGAGGAAGACTCCTAGTACAGTCAAAAACTTGCCAGAAAACCCATCGCCTAGGAAAGGGGCGTCCCCTAGGGTAAAGTTGGTAAAGCCGATGTATTCTCCACCGAGGATCCCAAAAATAGTCAGCAATCCTACAGCTAAAAAGACGATAACGGTGACCACCTTTATAAAGGCAAACCAGTATTCGGATTCGCCATAGGCCTTGACGGATAAGGTATTCAGACCTAAAATGACAAAAAAGAAACACAAGCTCCAAGCCCAAGGCGGAAGAATATTCATCGGTTCCCAATACGAGATGACCAATGCGGCAATAGAAACGTCTACAGCTACTGTAATGACCCAGTTAAACCAATAATTCCACCCCAAAGCATAGCCCAATGATGGGTCGACAAATCGAGAAGCATAGGTGCTAAATGAACCAGATACGGGTAGATAGGTTGCCATTTCCCCTAAAGAAGTCATCAAGAAATAAACCATTACACCAATGGCTCCATAGGCCAATACAGCCCCTCCTGGACCTGCTTGTTGAATAGCTTCTCCACTTGCCATAAATAGCCCTGTTCCAATACATCCTCCAATGGCAATCATGGTGAGATGACGAGCTTTAAGTTTACGTTGTACGCCTGTTTGGCCTTGCTGTTGTTCTGTCATTTTTTGTCGTTTAAAACAAATGTAACTATTAATACGAATTAGTCCCTCTGTTTTCTTTTTCAATATGTGAAAAATATATGCAATCAGGGAAACCTATTTAGTATATTAAGATGTTTTTCCGCCAAATGTGCCATATAGTGGTAAAATCGTACTGTTATTGTTATGTTAAAAATTAAATTTTTATACTTATTTAAAGAATTTAAATTTAAAATATATCGTTTAATTTTTGATAAAAATATGATTATTAATTCATAATGATGCTAAATTAGTTACTCCTATGTGATTTTGGTGTTGTATTTACTGGAAAACATATTAACTTAGTTTTAAAATTCAGTAGAAAATAAACATAAAGTTATGAAAAGAATGAAATCGCGAATACGTGGAGTCTTAGTGACTGCACTAGTCATACCATCTCTTGTGTTTGCATCTCCCGCATTGTCCAATTGGGCTAGTAAAATGCAACGCTATGTCATTCAAACATTCCCTTTCTTTGGTGAGGAAGCAATAGGGGGAAATGTACGTACGCAAGCACTCTTTGAGGATGAAGATTGCGCAGTCATTACCCAATTGCCCTTTGTCGAGACCTTTGCAAGTGATTCGGAAACAAAACCCTGTTGGACCGTCATCAACAATAATGAGGATGGTAGTACCTGGGATTTGAACGATACTACAACGCCTTATGTCGGCGATCAAGTAGCTGTAATGACAACAGATGGCTTAGATGGTGAAAATGACGATTGGATGATTTCGCCTACCATCACCTTAACAGCCAATCAACGCTTGCGCTATCACTACAAAGTGGAAGCTAGTGATGAACCCAATGATTTTCGCGTGATGCTCTCTACATCGGGTACGGCGGTTGAGAACTTTGAACACGAATTATTACCCCTACAAGCGTACGACAATGTGACCTATAAAGAGCAAATTATCTACCTCAAAGATGCCAATGGCAATTTCTTTGACGGTGATGTTACTATCGCGTGGCACGTTCCTCCTGGAGGTGTAGATGGTTGGCGCTTATATATTGACAATGTAATTGTTGAGGATGTTCCGACTTGTCCTGCTCCTGTAAATATTCAACTGTCTACTCCCACTGCTGTTGGGGTGCAAGTGAATTGGGAACAAGGGTATCAAGAAGAACAGTGGGAAGTGGTTGCTCAAGCTGAAGGAAGCCCTATGCCTACTTCGGGTACTTCGGTAGACGAGACATCATTTACTTTTACCGAATTGAACAGCAATACAGTATACGACATATACGTTCGCGCTATATGCGATGGGGAAGAGGGAACGACCCATTCTGATTGGACAGGCCCTATTCGATTTAGAACGAATATGATTCCCGTTGCTTTGCCTTTTACTGAAGATTTTGAAGGGGAGACTAACTTTGTTTTCATCGGAACAAAAGACAACAAATGGAATATTGGTACTGCAGTGAATAACGGCGGTACGCATGCCATGTATATTAGCAATGACCTTGGCGTAACTTATCAATATACCACAGACGATGACGATTGGACTTCTACTCAATCCTACGCATATCAAGATTTTGACATCGAGGCTGATGTAAATGAACTTCAATTGAGTTTTGACTGGCGTTGTATGGGCGAAGGTCAATTTTGGCCTAGTGATTATTTTAGGGTTTGGGCTGTATCTACCGATTATCAAATCCTCCCTAATGAACCTATTGATGAATTTGCAGATGGCGTATTTCCTATTGGCGCATCCGATTATAAAATGAATAATACCTTCGCCAATGAAGTGATCTTTTTTGATGGGACACCTTTTGCAGGCAGTACACTGCGCCTCGTTTTTGAATGGACTAATGACGGTAGTAGTGGTACTCAACCTCCAGCGGCAATTGACAATATCGACTTGAGAAGAGTGCTTTGTAGTCGACCGCAAAACTTAAACTTAATAAGTGCAACAGCTACCGAATTTACCGTTGGTTGGACAGCCGTTACCGATGTAGAGGATTACGAGTTGATAATTAAAACCAATCCATTACCCGTGGCTGTGGATACGGATATACCCACTCATACAGCAGAAGGAAACTCATTTGTGTTTACTGAGGTCAACCAAGGCTCTTTTTACTACGTTTGGCTGAGAACCTCTTGTGATGAGGATACAAAAAGTATGTGGATCGGCCCTCTAGCCGTGAATATACCAAAAATCCCACCGGTTTCTTTGCCGTATATCGAAGATTTTGAAGGGGATGTGTACTTCCAAACCACTACTGAAGAGCAACATAAATGGGTAACTGGAAATGCTAGTAGCGCTTTTGGAAGCAGATCGTTGTACGTAACCAAAGACGAAGGTCTTACTAATACCTATTATGGAGAGGTAAGCGCAGCTATTCACGCATTTAAAGACGTTATCATTCCGGCAAACTCCCAAGAATTAGAACTTTCTTTTACGTGGAAAGCTTATGGTGAAACAACCATAGACTGGGATACTTGGGATGAAATACCGTCTGATTACATGAGAGTGTGGCTTGTTCCTGCCTCTTTTACACCTACGGCGGGTACGTTAATTACGCCTGCTGCCAATCGCATTGAAATTGATCCTACAAATCCGTTTTTCCAACAGAGAAACTTTACCCAACAGCGCTATATTATTCCTGCTGCCCCTTGGGCCGGACAAAACATGCGCTTGGTGTTTGAGTGGATTCAGAATGATTATAGCGAAAGACAACCCCCTGCTATCGTTGACAATGTAGCCATCAAAGAGTACAATTGTCAGGATGTCGAAAATGTACAAGTGATTCGAATAGAAAACACGGAAAACTTTGAGGTGACATGGACCCCTGCAGCTGGTCAAACCAAATGGGAGGTGTTCATTATCGAAAGTGGTCAACCTTTTCCAACGCTTAGCGATACGGGAATTGTCGTAGAAGGCGATCCTTCTTACATCATTGAAAATGTGCCAGTAGGTGATTTCTACAAAGTATTTGTACGTCCTATTTGTTCGGATACGAATTCAGGATGGTGGATAGGCCCTGTAGATTACGGTATTTTCTATCCTTCGGGATGTGCGAGTATTTCGCTTGAAGATATAGATCTTGATATTTCCGTTGATGGGGAGTATATTATTTGTAGCGAAGATCCATATCCTATTGAACTAAAAGCCGACTATTACGACATTAAAGCCACTACTCAATATGAGGTAGAGCAAATTGATTACGACCCTCCATTCCCGTTCTTTGGCGGTGGTGCAGTAGATTTAACGGTTGATGATTACTGGTCTGAAATTATTGATTTAGGCTTTGATTTCTGCTTCTTTGGCAATAGCTATGACAAAGTATTGATCAATACCAACGGCGCCATCAGCTTTAGTATTGAAGGGGAAGTAGCCGATGGGCGCTATGAACCAAATTCAGGTTCTAGCTGGTCTTTCGAGGAGGAATTGCCTTTTGAAGCTCAAGGTGCCGACGCTCCTTTTGTAAACGCTATTTTTGGTGTGATGCAAGATCTGAATCCCGATCCAACCTCAGGGGCTTCACCCGATGATTTTTCAATCAATTACCAAATTATTGGAGAATATCCTTGCCGTGCCTTAGTGTTTAACATCTATCATTTGGGGCTATACGATCAGCGCTATGATCCAGATGATATCGAAGGAAGCACGCAAACCTCTCAAATTGTGTTGTATGAAATCACCAATATTATTGAAGTTTATGTAAAAAATAGACCCGTAATTGATCCAGATGCCGAGTTCAGACACAATGATGCAAATGGCATAATTGGTATTCAAAATCAAGATGGTACAGTTGCTTATGTACCTCCTGGAAGAAATACAGGGGATTGGGTAGCGCAAAATGAAGCGTGGCGCTTTACTCCATCTGGTCCTTCAATCGCTAGTTTTGAGTGGTTGAAAAATGGCGAGCCTTTTTCTACACAAACCGATATCGCAGTTACAATTGAGGAATCCGTTACCTATAGTGGGGTAATTAAGTATGCACATTGTAATGGTGAAGATATGGTCATTAAGAAAGACTTTGCTTTCTTAAAAGAGCCGATGGAATTTGCAACGCCAAAGACGTTGTTTGATTGTGCCAAGAAACCAGGATCTACGTTTACCTATGACTTAAACGAGAATGTCCCTGTGGTCTTAGCAGGTTTAGATTCGGAAGAGTATGAGGTAGCCTACTACAAGTCGCAAGCGGATGCCGATGCGGATGAAAATGAACTAAATGCAACATATGAAACACAGACGCCAAATGTTGATACGATCTTTATGAAGATCACCAATAAGCTGACGCACTGTTCTAAAGTCATTTCCTTTACCCTTGGGATAAACGAACAGCTAGGAGCAACGCAAATACAACCGATTTTCAAGTGTAAAGAAGCCCTTTTACCTGCACTAGCAGCGGGAGAAGCCTACTATACGGAACCTTACGGGGGCGGTATTAAATATGAGGCAGGAGCGCGCTATAGCGAAGTAGGTCAACATACACTTTACGTGTACAAAGAGGATGAAAAGGGCTGTTATGGAGAATCTACCCTGAGCATTGAGATTTTACCAGAGGTTTTTGCTCCTATCATCGAAGATAAAGTCTTTGCTTGTGAGGCATTTAGATTGCCTATTCTGCCAGAGGGAACAAAGTATTATACCGAACCAAATGAAATGGGAATCGAATTAGAACCTAATTATGAGGTAATCGTTCCTATGACGATTTATATGGTGACGCGAAATGGAAATAAAGACGTGTACTGCTATGATGAAAGTAGTTTTACCGTTGATTTCGAAGATTGTCCTGTTCCTAAAGGTTTTTCACCCAATGGAGATGGTCTAAACGATTCCTTTGACTTGAGTAATCACGGAGTAGCTAAAATCCAGATTTTTAACCGAAACGGTACAGAAGTCTATGCGCACGGTCTTGGTTATACCAACCAATTTGTCGGAAAAGATAAGGCTGGAAATCAATTGCCAAGTGGTACCTACTATTATGTGATTGTATCTCACGGTAAATTGAAAACAGGTTGGGTGCAGTTGAGTTATTAATCAATAAAAAATGGGTGTCAATGACACCCATTTTTTATTCTTGTATTTTTATTCTTGTAATAAGAATGCTTTAAAGTCGGCAAAGTTTAAGGGGTGAACTCCGTGTCCAACTGGATATTCTTTGTAGGTGTGTTTTATTTTTAGCGCATCTAGGATTGGTGCGGTCTTTCTAGCCCAATCTACGGGAATTACTTGATCTACCGTTCCGTGAGAAGCGAAGAACTGCAGCTGACTGAAATCTCCTTCTTCAAAACCTGCTTTGATAATATTTGCATTAAAATAGCCGCTAAGTGCTACTACTTTATTGATTTTTTCAGGATAAGACAAGGCAATTGCATAGCTTAAAATCGCTCCTTGACTAAAGCCTATAAGGTTGATGTTTTGCGGGTCTATAGGATATTTTTCTTGTAATTCTCCTATGAATTGCACGAGTTTATCTCTAGATTCGATGGCTTGATCATCGTCAGAAAACTTATTGGCATCGGCGTCAAAGTGAATCGCATACCACGCATATCCATAGGGTGGAACAGGGTAGGGCGCTTGAGCAGATACAATATAGTAATGATCCGGAAGCTCGCTAGCAAAAGAAAATAAATCTTCTTCATTACTTCCATAGCCGTGTAAAAGTAAAAGTAGCGGATTTTTTTCCATTTTTACTTTAGGCTCTCTAATGATGTAATTAATTGATAGGGATGTTTCCATAATTAAGCAGATAATTTGTCAAACCATTTTTGAAAATAACCACCAACTCCTGGCAGTACGCGAACTTCTCCTTGTGTTGTTCCCAAAAAGCTATAGAACCATAAAACAACAAAACAAATGTAAAAAGGAACCGTTGCAAAAAGGGAATCTACATTAGATACAAAGTATC
The DNA here is from genome assembly GCF_030326445.1 of Myroides sp. DF42-4-2. Lineage (NCBI taxonomy): Bacteria > Pseudomonadati > Bacteroidota > Flavobacteriia > Flavobacteriales > Flavobacteriaceae > Myroides > Myroides sp. DF42-4-2. The sequence goes on along the minus strand of NZ_JACAKI010000021.1, from coordinate 15,790 downwards.
CGAATACATAAAACATCAGGTGTAAACCAAAGGTTTGTTTGATGTAGAAACCAGCGTATTTGTTTTTGGGTTCAATATTCATAAAAATGACAATCATACACCCTAAAATAGTAAGGTGAGAGGCCAGTGCCATGTTTTTACCCTTTTCAATTTCTTCTGCTGAAAATGTTTTAATCATACTGTTTGAAATAAAATAAGTTGTTTTTAGTCGAACTAAAAATTAAATGTTTGCTTCTCTTGACGGATTACACCGTATACTTTTCCTTGCATGGGTTCGCCTAAAAAGGCTGAGTTTTTCGATTTAGACAAAATGCTGTCTTTGGTAAACGTCCACGAAGCTGCTGTGGTGAATAAGCTTAGGTTTGCTTCATTTCCTTCTGCAATTGATGCAGTAGGTAAACCAAAGATGCTGCGTCCTGCGGTTAGTTTGTCTACAATTACCTCAAGAGGTAAAACGGTATTCAATGCACCAAAGGCCGATTCTAGTCCGATTGTCCCTGATGTAGCAAGGTCAAATTCCAATTTTTTGTGTTCTATATCTAGGGGCATGTGATCTGTAGTAATACAGTCGATGGTATTATCGAGAACACCCGCTAGTAAAGCTTGTCTTGTTGCTTCATCTCTCAATGGAGGAGAAACTTTATGACGGCTGTCAAATTCTGTTAATTTAGCATCCGTCAGCACCAACTGATGCACGGCAACGCTACACGTTACTTGTAAGCCTTTGTTTTTTGCCTCTCGGATTAACTCCAACGAGCGGGCAGTAGATACAGTAGGAATGTGCATTTTACCGCCTGTATACTCCAATAAGAATAGGTTGCGCGCAATTTGCAACTCTTCTGCCAAAGGCGGTATTCCTTTTAATCCCAATTTAGTACTAGTAGCACCTTCGTGAACTACTCCTTTGGCCTTAATGCTTTTGTCTTGTGCAAATGCCAGTACCAATCCATCAAAATCTTGTACATATTGCAAAGCGATTTTTAATACATTGGCGTTGTCAATGGCTTTTTTGTAATCCCCAAAAGCAACCGCACCTGCGTTTTTCATGTCGTATAATTCGGCCAAATCCGTTCCTTCACTTTTCATAGTTAAGGCACCAATCGGAAGGGCTTCTGTTGTTTGACCCGCTGCTTTTTGTTTGATGAAAGCCACCAAGCTTTGATTGTCTGTAATGGGATTATTATTCGATTCAATCGCCACTTGGGTAAACCCACTTCGAGCAGCCACTTCTAATCCATGTACTAGTGTTTCTCTTTCTTCGTAACCAGGCTCACCAAATGAAACAGAGGTGTCAAACCAACCTGGTGAAAGGCACAAATCTTCCAATTGAACCACCTCAGCTCCCTCTACCGTAATAGAAGGCGCTATTTTTTCGATTTTTCCATCTTTCAGGTGTACGTCAACCACTTGATTGTTGTGCGAACTTGTAGCATCTATGATCTTTGCAGATTTTAAAATGATATTCATTTTAGTGCGAGAATTAAATTAGTTATGTGTAGTTAATGTGTACAAAAATACTTTTTATTTTTTGCTTTTGCGAGTAAGAAGCCGAAGAAAACCACAAAAAAAATACACCCCTTACTTGGATGTATTTGTCTGTTTTTTGACCAATATTTTGGAGTTTTCAAAACACTCATTCAACGCTTGATAGATTTGAAAGTCTGTAGCGGTATAAATAAAGCGATCGGTTTGATTGCAATTTTTCAAGGTTTTGATAATATCTTCTTGGGTGATGCCCAATAAACCGCAAACAATTTCGCGATCATAACGGGTTTGCATCAAGGCAATCATATTCTGATCTTCTTTAATTTCTTTAATTTTCTTGAGCTCTTTGGATTTGCCTTTGAATAAGTTGTATACTTCATCCACCGGACTAAAATAGCTGCCCACAGCGATATTATAAGAGGGCATGCTGTAATTTCTGTAAAAGTCGACTCTTAGCTTATCGTTTAGCTGAATGAGCTTGGTATCAACCTCAAGAATTCCCGTAAGGTCATATTTTTTGATGTAAATTTCGGCGAGTTCAATAGACTGCTCCGTCATATACAGTTTTAGGTTGTCGTTGTTTAACCAGTCATTGGTTACTTTCAACTTAATAGGTAAGTAACCCGGGAAGGAGAAGTGGATCGAATCGTTGAGTTTAGCCTCAATAACAAATGAACCATCGCGTTTACTCACAGTTCCTTTGACTTGGGTGATATTAATAACGTTAACGTCATCAGCAGGTAGGAGAGACTTGTCGTTGTAGATTGTTCCCTTCACTTGTGATCCTTGTTGACTCCACGCCGCGAAAGAAAGTAGGCATGTAAATAAAAAAACTGTAAAATTTCTCATCATTTTTAAAATTGCTTAAAAATAGTGGATATTTTACAGTTTTATGTCTTATTTGAAAAAAATTAACAGATTAACTTCTTCTAGGACGTCTTGGTGCGCTACTGTCACCACTTCTTCTTGAAGAACTGCGCTCATTTCTAGGCGCTCTTTCTGTGCGGTTTCCACCTCTGTCATTGCGGTCAGAAGTACGAGAACCACGGTCAGAACGGTTGCTAGAAGAACGATCTCTGCGCTCACCACCTCTGTCGTTTCTATCGCCTCGATCTCTGCGCTCAGAACGGAATCCTCCATCTCCACGGCCACCGCGTCTGTTGTGATCTCTTCTTCCTGCATTTCTTCCTCCGTCGTTATTTGAGATTTCAACATTTACACGACGATCTTGGTAGGTCTCGTTGTTTAAAACACTCATAATCTTGTCTGCGTGCTCAGCATCTGTGTTGAAGAATGAGAATCCTTCTTTTACATCTACCTTGAACAAGTCATCACGACCTAGTTCTAGCGTATCGCGCAAGTAATCTTTCAAGCTCATCCAGTCAAAACCGTCTTTTGCTCCTAAGTTCAAGAAGAAACGAACCGCTCCATCTGTCGGAACTTCTTTAGACGATCTTCCTGAAGAAACATTGGCTAAGCTGTTTGACGCTTTTTGGTAATATTCCAATAAGTGTTTGAACTCTAAAGAAATTACTTTTTGGATCAGTTCTTCCGTTGTTAAATCTTCTAACAACTCCATAATAGAAGGTAAGAACGTTTCAATTTCAGTGCTTACTTCAGCATTCTTGATGCGATTAGCTAAGTGGTATAATTGAATTTCGCAGATTTCCATTCCAGAAGGAATCGGTTTTTCTTCGAATTTCGTTTTCATGATACGCTCGATTTGAGAAATCTTACGTGCCTCACTTTTGGTGATGATTACCATAGAAACCCCTGATTTTCCAGCACGTCCTGTACGACCACTACGGTGTGTATAGGTTTCGATTTCATCTGGAAGTTGGTAGTTTACTACGTGTGTAATATCATCCACGTCAATACCACGTGCTGCCACGTCTGTTGCAACTAACATCTGGATTTGTTTACCTCTAAAGGCTTTCATTACCCCATCGCGTTGTGCTTGAGATAAATCTCCGTGTAGTGCAGCTGCGTTGTATCCATCTTCAATTAGCTTTTCAGCAATGGCTTGGGTATCTCTTTTGGTTCTACAGAAGATTACAGAAAAGATATCTGGATTAGCATCCGCTAAGCGCTTTAATGCTAAATAACGGTCTCTTGCCGAAACTAAATAATACTCGTGACTAACATTGGTAGAACCTTGATTTTTATGTCCAACTGTAATTTCAGCAGGATTAGACATAAATTCTCTTGCGATGCTAGCAACTTCTGCTGGCATTGTTGCCGAGAATAACCAAGTGCTCTTGTCTTCTGGTGTGTCAGCTAAAATAGAGGTAATGTCCTCGTAAAACCCCATATTCAACATCTCATCTGCCTCATCTAACACACAGTATTCGATGTGTTTGATATCAACCATACCGCGGTTAATCATATCTTGCATTCTACCCGGAGTAGCTACAATAATATGTGCACCACGCTTGATTTCTCTTGCTTGCTCTGTAATACTCGCCCCACCGTATACAGCTACTGTATGAAGTCCTTTTACGTACTTAGAGTATTGTTTGATTTCATTTGCAATTTGCAAGCATAACTCCCTCGTTGGTGATAAAATCAACGCCTGAGTGTGTTTTTTAGACAGGTCAATTTTCTGAATAAGCGGAAAACCAAATGCTGCGGTTTTCCCAGTCCCTGTTTGGGCTAACGCAACAATATCGGTATTTTTTTCTAATAATAAAGGAATTGCTTTTTCCTGGATTTCTGAAGGATTTTCAAATCCTAAATCATTAATTGCAGAGAGTAGCAATTCATTTAAACCTAATAGTTCGAAATTGTTCATATAAATAATAAAATAGGGGCAAAGGTACTACTATTCTTTTATTAAATATTGATTTATCCCCATAAAAAAAATAAAAAAAGTGATTTTCATCGCGATAATTGTTTTTTTTATCATTTTATATCCGCATTTGCATGGAAGATTGTGAATTCCTTCGCCTTTACGCCCTATGTTTAACCTCTTTTACAGCAAATGAAAAATATTTTTATCATTTATTTACTCCTTTCTTCCTCTCCTCTTTATAAAGGAATAAGTCGCAATTTGCGTATCAGCCTTTTGATTTTAAACTGTTTAGGATTTTTTTAAGAGAAAGTATTTCCCCAAGGGGGGATAAATGCTGGGCTTTCTCGGAGAAAAAAAAGCTTGGATGTGCTTTGTTATTACAAAAGTACTTGTAATTTTGTCTAAGAAGTTTGAGCTTTAATACACAAAACTTATTGGTGTATGTCAATTTTAAGATATCATAAAAATATTAGTGGGGACTAAATATATTATACTGAATTCTTAAAAAAAAAGTAAACCCTTCGATAGCTTCAAACTTCGTTTGCTATTGAAGGGTTTTTTTATGATTAACAGTTGATGCTTTGTCCTGTTCTTTGGTTATAAGGCTAACAGTTTCTCCATATTGCGGTCAAAAATATTGACAAAGGCTTCTTGAATGCTGCCGTCTGCATGGAGGATGATACTGCGTTGTATTTTAGTGATAATCCATTTGTCTTTCATATCGTTAAAATCCACACAGCGCAGTTCGATCAGGTTCGGGTGCTTGTACTCGCTTACCAAATCTCGCCATTCGTCGTGTTCTCCGTCAATACATACGGAAATAACCTGAATATCGGGTAGTTTTTCTAGCAATTCCAAGGCGCGTTTGTGGCTGGCGTTGGCATGGGCCAAGCCGTTTTTAGTCCAAACAAACATCAGCGTCTTTTTGCGAATGAGCTTTTTAAAATCAACAGCCTGTTCCTCAAGGTCTACGAGTTCTACTTTCGGCAAGCGATTCTCGTACTTTAAGTTCTGTACCGCTGTCTGAATCTTAATTATCTCCTGATGTTGGGTCGTATCGGTTGAAAGCTTAAAGTATCGCTCAAAGAACTTGTCGTTGTTGTTTAAGTTTTGATCCTCTAGCAGGTAGATTAGTGCAATATTGTCTAAAATAGTGTTCTTTACCTTCTCATTGCGAATTAACGTATCAACCACATTGAGCTTAGTGATATTTTTATCAAATTTCGTCTGACTGTCAAAATCCAAGTCCGATTCATCACTTATAGAGCTCAGCATAATAGCCAAGTACTTCGTAAAGGAAGAATAGCGAATCAGTTTTTCATTGTTGAAATCCACTTTATTGCGGAAGGAGTAGTAGTCCGTAGGAAGTTGATCTCGAATGTCTTCTTTGGTTCTCACATAGTGCGCAATAGGATAAATTTCCTTTTGACTGTAGAAGTGAAGGTCGAGTTTTGTTTTGGCATAGAGGTCAAATTCAGGTCCCCAATCCACAATGGCCTTGCTGCGCAAATAATACGTTGTGCGTGCGGCATGGGTCGAGTCGATAAAACGCATGAATTGGTTTACACCAAGGTCGTAGTTTTCATATCGCGTCGATTCATCCACTAAATTTTTGACGGTGAGATTCATTAAAAAATTATTCTTTTCCGAACCGCGACCTGAATAAATAATCGAATGATCAAAATCTCTCGAATTCAAACGCAAGTGCAAACTGTCGTTCTTGTCGAAATAAACGTATTGAAACTCAGGGTTAATGCGATAGATGTAAAGTCCGGGTGACAAAGAATCAAACTTTTTCTCAAAGTGATTGTTTTCATCCAAGAAAATGGTGTCCAACAACATATTATCCTTAAAGAATAAAATATAATTGGCGGTAGGGTTTTGTATTTCTCCACTAAAATGAGCCGAGTAGTCGGTCGTTTCAAATTTCTGTTGACAGGAACAAAACAACGCGAGCAGTGGCAAAATACCATAGCGAATACTTGTATTTAAAAAGGTACTATACATTGATTGGGGAATAATGCTAGTTAAAATTTGACGTCTGTAACAAAAGTAAGTTTTACCTTTAGTTAATGTTGTTAACAGATGGTTAAAATAAGTAATTCAAATTTGAAATAAATAAGAGGGATTAAATCTCATATATATTTAGTAATTTTGCGACAAATTAAATCAAACGAGAAAAAATGTTAACAGTTTCAAATCTGTCAGTTCAGTTCGGTAAACGAATTTTATTTGATGAAGTAAATGTAACCTTTACACAAGGTAATTGCTATGGAATTATCGGTGCAAATGGTGCGGGTAAATCAACGTTTTTGAAAATATTATCAGGAGAAATTGATCCTACATCAGGCCATGTGATTCTCGAGCCAGGGAAGCGTATGTCCGTCTTGAACCAGAACCACAACATGTTTGATGAGCACACTGTGTTAGAAACCGTGGTCATGGGGAACAAAGATTTGTTTGCCGTTAAAAAAGAAATGGACGACTTGTATTTGAACTATACCGATGAGAACGCAGATCGCATTGGGGAGCTTCAAATTCGCTTTGATGAGATGAATGGATGGAATGCCGAGTCTGATGCAGCTACGATGTTGTCTAACTTGGGTATTTCTGAAGAATTTCACTATACTTTAATGGGTGAAATGGATGCGAAATTAAAAGTACGTGTGTTATTAGCACAAGCTTTATTCGGTAATCCAGACGTGTTGATCATGGATGAGCCTACCAACGACTTGGACTTTGAGACTATCGGTTGGTTAGAGAACTTCTTGGCAAACTACGAGAATACGGTACTAGTGGTATCTCACGACCGTCACTTCTTAGATGCGGTTTGTACCCATGTATCGGATATTGACTTTGGTAAGATTACGCATTACTCAGGAAACTATACGTTCTGGTATGAGTCTAGTCAATTAGCAGCGAAACAAAGAGCCCAACAAAATAAGAAAGCAGAGGAGAAAAAAGCTGAATTAGAGGAGTTTATCCGTCGTTTCAGTGCGAACGTTGCCAAGTCAAAACAAGCGACATCGCGTAAAAAGATGATTGATAAATTGAAGTTGGACGATATTAAGCCTTCTTCTCGTCGCTATCCGGCAATTATCTTCGATCAAGATAGAGAAGCTGGAGATCAAATCTTAAACATTACCGGATTGGCTAGTTCAATTGAAGGGGAAGTGTTGTTTAAAGATGTTGATTTAAACGTGGTAAAAGGAGATAAAATTGTTGTGATTTCTCGCGATTCACGTGCTACAACGGCTTTCTACGAAATCATTAACGGCAACCGCCAAGCGGATGCAGGTAAAGTAGAGTGGGGGATTACAACGTCTCAGTCGTACTTGCCAGCAGAAAATCACGAGTTCTTTGACAATGATCTAACCCTAGTAGATTGGTTGCGTCAATGGGCTAAAACAGAAGAGGAAAGAGACGAAGTATACGTACGTGGTTTCTTAGGTAAAATGATCTTCTCTGGTGAAGAAGCACTAAAAACGGGTAGAGTATTGTCTGGAGGGGAAAAAGTGCGTTGTATGTTGTCTCGTATGATGATGTTAAGAGCGAATGTCTTGATGTTAGACGAGCCTACAAACCACTTAGACTTGGAGTCAATTACTGCCTTCAACAACTCCTTAAAAGGATTTAAAGGAACCGTTTTATTCACAACACACGATAAAGAGTTCGCTCAAACCGTGGGTACGCGTATTTTAGAGTTAACGCCAAACGGTGTAATCGATCGCTATATGACTTTTGAAGATTACCTTGATGATCCAAAAGTGAAAGAGCTAAGAGAAAAAATGTACAAGGAATAAGCAACCGTTTACGGTTAGTACAGCTAGTATATAAAACGCCAATCATCTGAGATGATTGGCGTTTTAGTTTACAGTGTACGGTTTACAGTTCTGCTACAAAAAAAGCCAATCATAACAAATGATTGGCTTTTTTGTGGATATTTAGTATTGTTAGCAGTTTACACTGTCAACCGTAAGCTAAATTATCTTACGCGTCTAACTTCAACTGCGTTTAATCCTTTTTTACCTTTTTCAACTTCGTAAGTAACCACGTCGTTTTCACGAATACGGTCAACTAAACCTGAAGTGTGTACAAAAATATCTTCTCCGTTATCGTCTGGTGTGATAAAACCAAACCCTTTAGTTTCATTAAAAAACTTTACTGTTCCTTGTTGCATAATTAATTAAATTTATTATTCTTTTTTAGCTGCTTCTACAGCTCTTATTCCATTTTTACTTTGCTCTAATTTAAAGCTTATTTTCAATCCTTTTTCTAAAGGTACACTCAAATCATTTTGATGAAGGAAAATACTTTCTCTCGTTTGAGAATCAATCACGAATGCATAGCCTTTGTCTGTTACATAGCTTATGATTCCCTCGTGATCTTCTTGAGAAACTTTTTCAGTTTTCTTGATTTCTTGTTTCTCTTGTAAAGCTTGTTCTTCAGGAGTAAGATGAGTTAATTGTCCTAGTTTGTCAACATAAACAAATAAATCTTCTAAATCTTTTCCTTTATTGTTGTGTTGTTTACGCTCTTCTCTGCGTTTAAGTTTCTCTTCTTGCTTTTGTTTCTTTTTTTTGTTGTTTTCTTTCTTAAAAAATGAGTCTGCCATTAATTGATTAAATAGTTAACAAATGCTTTTTTGCAGTTGTAGGTTTGTAAATGGGTGTCGCTTGTATAAGCAACTAAGAAAAATAGATCATTACATTTGTAGTTACAGCTAAAGCGCTTCACGAGGAAGGGTACTGAGAAGTTGTTTGAAAAAAAACCGACTTACTACCAATGAAAATAAAAAATATTTATCTTTTTGTGATAAATGCAAAAACAGTAGTAAAGGTTTGAAAATGATAAGCGCAGTTTATATGCTGCGATTGAAATTTACCAGGCTATACAATAAGTTTAATTGCCGTAATCCCGACAAAGGTATAGTTTTTTTAATTAGAAAAGGGTTTTTTAGCAAAAAATATTTTTTTTATTGAATGAATAGGACAGGTTTTTTTGCTTTTTGTTCTTCGCTCTTCGCTCTTCGCTCTTTGCTATTTGTTTGGAAGATTTTTCATAACCCATAAATCTGCACTACTCACCAATAAAAAAACGCAAAAGGAATAAGCCTTTTGCGTTTCCGTTTTAGATTGACTGTTATGACACTGGCGTTTTGTGTAAAACGCAATAGAAAACAGCTTCTCTCTTTTATAGCAATTTGTATTCGGTTTCTCTTTACTATCTCCATTCTAGTTCCCCATTGTCCAATACGACAAAGGTAAACTCATAGTAGTTGGTCGTAGTAGATCTCGCGTGATGTTGTACAGCTTCGCCTACTTTTTTCGCTTGTACGGTTAGCGATTCTCTTATTTCGTTCGGTCCAGTAGCTTTGAAGCGATAGCTGTGTAGTAAAAAGTTATCGTAAGTTTCTTCGCTATTTTCTGGGTATTCTTCCATCACTAGTTTTACTGCTTTGATGAAATTGTCATATTTTTTGCTGTAGTCAATATCTTTGATTTTGAATGCATTGGCTTTGCGCTGGTCTGCCTCTTTTTTGATGTGTTCTATTTGCAGCATCAAATTGTTTTCGCTTTTTTCCTGTAAGCCATTTTTTTGATTGTAGGTTTGTGTGTATTCCTTGTCACCTTCCCAAAATACCACAGCTATTTGGTCTAATCTCGTATCTAATTTAGGCGTAGATAACACAAGTTCTGTAATGGCTAAATCTGGTGAAAATACCTTTTCTACTGCAGCTTTTATCTCTGCTGTATTGTTTTCTTCGTGTAGGTGAATGGTTGTATCACCCCCACATGATAGTGCTAAGAAAGCAATAAGGGTACCAAAAAGTGCAACTGATTTCTTCATCATATGTATAGTTTTTAAATTTCCTGCTTTTGTGCAATAAGGCGACTTAAGGCAATAGGAAAAGCTACTTGTGCTCTGGCATTCGTTGGTTTAACGAGGCGAAAACAGATGGTATTCCTTTTACCTATCGCTTATTACTTAAAAAAGGGGTTTGGCTAAAGCAAAAATTGGGGACTAGAATTCGCACCACAACGTGGAAACAACAAGTGTACAACATCGTTTTGTACTATTTTTACCTTAGTTGGTGCAAAGGTACGCGCATATGAAGGGGAAGAAAGCCTTTGTTTATTTTCGCACTACTACAATCAATATTCGTCCCTTTGTACAGATTATCCGTTAACAATAGCCTTAGGATATACTTTGGATGTAGGAGAGAATCAGTTCTTTTTTGCGCTCAGATACCGGTATGCTTGCCTGATTGGTCAATTCCAGATAACCGTCCTTGTAGTATTTACTAATATAAGCCGTATTGACCATATAGGATTGATGGCAGCGGATAAACTGAGCGGGAATTAATAAATCTTCGTACTCTTTTATGACCTTAGAAACCATGAGTTTTTCTCCGTTAGCGAGGTAAAAAGTCGTGTATCCCTTGTCGCTTTGACAATAGACGATATCGGCAATACACACAATTTGAGTATAGTGAAACGTTTTCAGGGCCAGTCGCTTTGGCAGTTGTGGGGTTTGTAGTTGTTCTTGGGCGACTTGAATTTGGGCTTTTTCAAACAGGTATGCCGTTTTCTTTTGGTAGCAACGTTCAATTGCTTGTGTAAACTCAAGGTCGTCAATGGGTTTGACTAAATAGCCCAAGGCGCCTAAGTTTAGTGCCTTTATGGCGTATTGGCTATAGGCAGTTATGAAGATCAATTGGGTAGTGGGGCTGTTCAATCGCTGGAGTAGCTCAAAGCTACTGCCGTCTTTCAATTGGATATCCGCTAAAATTAAATCCGGTTGTTGGGCTATAATCTCAGGATACGCCTTGGCAATTGAATCAGCATATCCCACCACTTGGAGGTAGGGGATATCGACAACTAAGGATAAGATGTACTTTAGGATGGCAACTTCGTCTTCGAGGATGTATACTTTCATGCGGTTGAATTAAGAATAGAGAATAGGAATACACAAGACCACTTCAACGCCACTGCCAGAAGAAGTATCGTTGAGGGAGTGTAGGTGAAAAAATGCGCGTTGTTTTTTAGCTAAAAATAGCACCTCCAAGCGCTCTTGGGTAATAATTTGAGAGAGCGATTGCTTTTGTGCTGTGGAGGGTTCATCTTGAAACCCTCGACCGTTGTCGCGTATATAGAGGTAGAGCTGCTGCTCTTTTTCCTCTAGGGTCAACGTTAGTACTCCGCGATAATCTATGTTTTTAAAGCCGTGTTCAATGGCATTTTCAATAAAAGGTTGAAGGAGCATAGGCGGAATCAAAAGTTCGTCCAGATCAACGCCATGGGTGTTAATTTGATAGTCAAACGAATGGTTATAGCGCATTTGCTGCACGCGGAGGTAGTTTTCTACCGCGTCTATATCTTCTGCTAGGGATACAAAATCACGGCGATTAAGCTCGAGTATGTGACGCATTAATTTGGACAGTGCAACCAGATAACGGTTGGCTTTTGTTTTGTTCTCCTGGTTGATAAATCCCTGTAAATTGGCAATCGCATTGTAGATAAAATGCGGATTGAGTTGTAGCTGTAGCATGCGCTGTTCCAGTTCCATCTTCTTGTTTTGCATCTCGAGTCGCCTGTTTTTTTCACTCAACAAACGCTGGCGATAGAGAATTAGTCCATAGAGCAACACAGCAACAACAAAAATCACAGCGAATAAACTAATCCAACGCTGTTGTTGAAAGTTCTTTTGTTGGAGTAGGAAGTTTTCTTTGAGCGTGGTTATTTCAATGTCCTTTTGCTTGGTTTGGTATTGAATTTCCAATTCGTGCAGCTTGTCTGCATTCATTTTTTCCTTCATTCGCGTAGCATGGGCAAAAGAAGAATCCAAGGCAACGAGTGCTTGTTGGTAATCGCCCTTGCGTTTATACACTTGGCTCAACCCCCCGTATAGGTGATTCTGTTCGCGTATTTTCATTTGTTGGGCGAGTGCAATCCCTTCTTTATAATAATGGATGGCGTCGTCGTATTGTTGGTTTCGCTCAAAACTCGTCGCCAAGTTATTGTAAACCATGGGGTGGAGTTGATTTGTTTTTTGGCTGTAGTGAAAGTAGCGCTTACTGCTGTTTAGCGCTTCTTCATAGCTGCCGATCATGGCGAAATAACGCGCTTCCATATCGAAATAACGCGTTTTGGCAATTTCATCTCCCGAACCTTTAAGCAGATTCTTTAATTGAGTCAAGGCGTAAAAAGCCTTGTCTCGATCTTGTACTTCCGCAGCCAGTAAAAAAGAAATATCGTAAAAGCGCGATTGAATCACGCGATTGTCTCGGAAGGGGTGATGAGCGAAGTAGAGTTCTGTATATTTTATCGATTGATCGATATCGCGATTGAGGAAGTAGGCTTTAGCTAAGATGTCGTACAGCTGGTAGTCTAGAATAGTGGAGTGCTTATGCACTTCTTCCAATTGTTGATAGAGTTGTTCCATCACCGCTAGGGAAGCTACCCTATGGTGTTTGATCTCCTGGTTCAATTGGGTGTAGGTGATCAGCCGTTGCCAAGTCATATCCAAGTCCTCATAAACCGCTAAGGATTGGTCAAAGTAGAACATCACACTGTCTTGTTGAGGGCTGTTGTAAAAGAGCAAGCTCTTTAAATAAGCTCCATAAGGCGAATGAGCCAGTGCAGCATCAGGTTGAGCCAAGGCCTTTTCGATGATGGGCTTGCGTTCCAAAGTCGGAATAGTATCTAAGCCCAAGTAGAGCGCTAAACTCTGTTGAGCCAAAGGAAAAGAGATCGCCGATTCGCCACTTTTATCCGAATCAACAGGGCGTTGTTCCGTACAACTAGAAACAGCGAGCAAAGCGATAAAAAAGCAAACGATACGCATCATGGCACAAACAATAGTAGAAAAGAACAAGTATTTCGCACTTTAGTGGTGAATAATGCACAAAAAAACAAAAGTACTCGTCTAATTAGATATTTTATGCAAACATAAATCATATTCTCAAACTAATTTAAGGAAGTAACTAAAAAGTCAAAAGGAGAACCTAAGTCGCAGTGCTCCTTATTGGTTTTCTTTGAAGGGAAAGGGAGAATTACTACCTTTGGATAAAAGGTAATACTGTCATGTTTAGGCATCAAGGAAAAAATCGCGCATATTCACACAACCTCAAATTAGCCTCTTTGCTATCCTGTGTAGCAGGGATTGTGAATAGTATTGGGGTGTTGGGATTGAGTACGCTTACGACGAATGTAACCGGACATTTTGCCTTTTTTGCCGAAGAAGTAACAGAAGAAAATTATCCCCGTGCCTTAGTGTATTTGATCTACATCTTTTTCTTTTTACTCGGATCCTTTATATCGAGCCTCATTATGGAATGGGTGTTGAAACACAAACCCGAAGTGTCTTATGTCATCCCCATTCTAATTGAAGTAGCTTTGCTCATTGGTATTAGTGTGGTAGATCTCTTCTTTGAAGGCGCACTGAGGAAGTATAGCGTGTTTACCGCCTTGGTTCTGTTGTTTTCTATGGGATTGCAAAACTCCTTGGTTACACGTGTTTCCGGAGCAGTGGTGCGCACAACACATCTAACCGGATTATTTACCGATTTGGGTATTGTGCTCTCTCAGCTGTTCTTCTATAGAAATCGAGCCGAACGCCTGCGCTTGTTTCGTAGTATCTTCCTCATGCTTGCCATTATTGGCTGTTTCTTTATTGGGTGTGTTGCCGGCGGTTTTTTATTCTTCCAATATCAATTTAAAACCTTGCTCTTAGCTGCTATTTTACTCCTGTTCGCCTTGTGGTATGACCAATTGCTGATGAGTTACTATACGTTGAGACGCAGAATTCAGAATAGAGATTTTAGGTTGTAAGAAATGGTTTTTTTGCACGTTGCACGTTGCACGTTGTTTTTTGCTCTTTGCTCGTTGCTCGTTGCTCGTCGCTCTTTGTAAAGCACAATTATCTTGCAAATGAAGAGACTGAACAAACCGCGCAAATAACAAATCGTAGATTCATCGAACACCAAAACAAAATATAAGCTTGGTTAGATACACTGCAC
>NZ_JACAKI010000021.1:0-1393 GCF_030326445.1 Myroides sp. DF42-4-2 | reverse complement strand
TTTCTTTGCTCTTTGCTCTTTGCTCGTTGTAAAGCACAATTATCTTACAAATGAATAGACTAAACAAACCGCGCAAACCGCGCGAAAAACAAACCGCGCGAAAAACAAACCGCGCAAATAACAAATCGTAGATTCATCGAACACCAAAACAAAATATAAGCTTGGTTAGATACACTGCACAGATTTCTTTGCTCTTTGCTCTTTGCTCGTTGTAAAGCACAATTATCTTACAAATGAATAGACTAAACAAACCGCGCAAATCGTAGCGTAGCGTAGATTCATCGAACACCAAAACCAATATAAACTAGGTGAGATAAACCGCGCGAAAAACAAACCGCGCAAATAACAAATCGTAGATTCATCGAACACCAAAACCAATATAAACATTGTACCACTCACCACTCACTACTCACCACTCACTACTCACCACCAATTGTTCTCAAGGCTTTCTTTACAATATAGGCTGTTGCTTTTGTATTGCTTTCTTTCAGCCATCTCGCGCATAGGTTTCGCACAAAATCGGGTTGAGTTTTGCTGGCGTCATTGAGCCAATTACCAACGCTATCTTGAACGTATTTAGCGGAGTCATTGCGCATATTTTCCAATAGCGGAAGAGCGAGTTCTGGCGTTGTTTTTAGCGTTTCAATATGGGCGCACCAAACGCCTCTAGGTCGGGTAGACTCCGTGGCAAAGCGACGTATGTTTTCATCTGCGTCTAAGGTCCAGGGCGTCAGGATTGCTAAGCTCAGTTCGAGGTTGGCAATAATTGTCGGGCGAACAGCCATCCAAGCGGTTTCTCGTACCCCAAAATGCGTATCCGCTGCAAAAGGTTGAATGGCGTTTAGTTGTTCTTCGGGGTTATAGTTTGGATGAAGCCCAACCATATACGTGGCCCAACAACGCGCCATATCAGCCGTGTGACTGCTGAGAAATGGAAATAGAACCTGATCATTGGCTTCCATAGCTTGTAACAATAACTGCTGACCAATTGCGGCATTTTTAGCTGTAATCGTTGGCTTTTTTAACGCGGCTACCGCTTGTAAAGTAGGTGCCAAATAAGCTAACCTATCCGCTTGTTGCAAGACCGTTTCCAGTAATACAGCCATGTCAATAGCTAACCATTCCACTAAGTTGACTGTTTCTATTTCCCCTTTGTTTAATTGTTGTAAAAGGGCAGGGGGAATCCCCGCTATGGTTTTTGAACCTTTTCTCTTCGTTTGATTCATTGCTTTTTTTTTTGTAAGACGCAACAAAGATTGCACTCTTTTTTGACTCGGACAATACCGCATAAAAATGTCCCCTAGGTAAATTGGTTTGTTGCTCTTTGCTCGTTGCTCTTTGCTCGTTGCTCTTTGCTCGTTGCTCTTTGCTCGTTGCTCTTTGCTCGTTGCTC
>NZ_JACAKI010000020.1:0-65886 GCF_030326445.1 Myroides sp. DF42-4-2 | reverse complement strand
ACTCAGGATGTAGATATGGGAAAGATTACAATAGATCAAACGGTTCTGTTGGATAGTATTTTGATTCAAGCCAAGAATAAGCTGATAGAACGCAAGGTGGATCGCTTGGTGTTTAACGTTGAAAATTCGGTATTATCTCAAGGTTTGAATGTAATTGATGTTTTAAAAAAGACTCCATTAATTAACGTTCAGAATGAAAGTATTTCTATAGTAGGAAAAGGAGGTGTTGTAGTGATGATAAATGAAAAAATAATAAATATACCACAGAGTGATTTATCTAGTTATTTGCAGTCACTTAACTCTAGTGATGTGAAAAAAATTGAAGTGATAACTACACCTCCATCTAAGTATGAAGCGCAAGGAAATGCTGGACTAATAAATATTGTTTTAAAAACAAGCCATAGTAAAGGATGGAGTGGTAACATCACTAGCTTTTATCAAAAGAATAGACTTGGTGGCTTCGGAACAGGAGCGGCTTTAAGTTATAAATCAGAAAAAATTATTTCATCTTTTAAGTTTAATCAAAGAGGTAATACTTATCGTCCGCACGGTAGTCGTAATCTTTTGGGAAAGAGTGTTAGCATTTATACGGATGAGGTAAGAACGGATAAAAAAAACACATTTAACGGGAGTTATAATTTTGAGTATCAGATCAATAAAAAGCAGAATATAGGTGTTTTATATGATTTTACTGCTAATAATACGAAGATGAACGCAATTGGGATCAGTAAGTATCAACATTTGGACAGCATTGATTCCGTTTTTACTACAAATCAAAAGCAAATTTGGAAAACAAAAATGCACACATTCAATGTTTACTATGATTTTAAATTTGATAGTATTGGAAGAAAGCTAAGTCTTGGAGTGAATTATTTAAGTACTATACCTGATAAAGTAAACAACTTTACAACATCAAAAAATAAGGATGAAAAAGATATTTCTATTAGAAATACGAGTTTAATGAAGTATGCAATTTATTCTGGACAAGTAGACATGGTTTTACCCAATACTTTTGGGACAGTTGAATTAGGAGCAAAATACACACTATTTAAGAATAATTCACAAATAGATTACTATGATCATATTGATTCAAACTATATAGTAAATAGCAATAACAGTAATTATTTCAGTTATAAAGAGCAAAACTATTCAACTTACGTTAGTTATCAGAAAGATATAAGTGAAAAATGGTCCTTAAAAGCAGGTTTGCGGTATGAATATACAATTCTAAATAGTAATGATAATGCTATTTCAAATGATAAATATGGAGAGTTTTTTCCTACATTTTATATCAGTTATTCACCTACTAGTTATCATGACTTTTCATTGAATTATTCACGAAGAATCGAAAGACCTAGTTTTCAAGAATTAAATCCTTTTAAGTGGTATACGAATCCGTATACCTATTTTTCTGGCACACCAAGCTTATTACCCGTTTTTAGTAACAATATTGAATTAAATTATACTTTCCACAATGTATTAAGTTCATCTATATTCTATCAGTATGATATAAATGGGACTTCCAATATTGCAGATTTGGTAGATGGTCAATACAGTAACATAATTAGAAATAGTTATAATGAAAATGTAGTAGGAATACAGTTAAGTTATAATGACAACCTTTTTGATAGGTGGGAAACATCAATAAGTGCAACTGCCTATTATGATGAAACTAAACCAATTATTAAAGAAGCTGTTGGGCTTAAAGTGTACACATTTTCATATTCTAGCGCAAATACTTTTGCACTAAATGATACTAAAACAAGTTACTTAATGCTCAATTTTTGGCACTCTTTGCCCTATACATATGCTAACATAACTATCGAAACTCAAATGAGTTTAGACATGGGGATAAAGTTTTTATTGTGTAAGAAAAAGCTAAGTATTAACGCTCTAATAGAAGATATTTTTAAAACAACAAACAGCAAGGGATATTCTATTAATTCAGGGTATAGATCTGAGTTTGCCAATTACTTTGATAGTAGAAAATTGGTAATCAGCTTAAACTATTCGTTTGGAAATAGTAAAGTTAAAAGTAAAGACATCCCATTCGATGAAAAATCAAGAACAAATTAAAAATATTTTACTAGTAAATATAGGAGTAACTCGAAAATCCTAAAAAGAGTAGAGATTTAATTCTAATTTATACGTTATGAAAAACTTTGGAAAACTTTGTTTTGATAAAAAAACAATTTCGAGATTAAACGAAGAACAATTATCTTCAGTAAAAGGAGGAAGCAATGAATTGATGAATGCTGAAAAAAACAAATGTAAATCGACCTCAACTACAAAAGTATGTAGTACAACTTCAACAACAAGTATAGATTAATTTTTAACATTTAATAAATCCTTCCTATCTATTATAGGAAGGATACTTTAATTATCAAAAAACTCGTTTACAATGATTCATCCCGTTAATTTTTTTGTAGTTCGTTTTCCTACATTACCATTCAATAGATTGCAAGTATTGAACAATGCTATTAAGGAGAATAATATTCAATTAATAAAGAAATATTGGATGAATCCTATATTCTTGAGTGCAATTTATCTCTCTTCTAAAGACTTTTATACTAATGCGCAAAATTGGATACAAAGAGAAGAATTCTTTTCTAAGCCATCAGATGCAATTTTTCAAAGTTTATACAAGTATAATGTGAGAATGTGTTCAAGATCTACACCGTATGGTCTCTTTGCAGGAACAGCTTTTGGTGAAATAATCGATGATTTTACAAGAATAGAAATTAATACAGACAATGTTATCACTTGTCTTAGAGTTGATAATTTATTTCTAAAAATGATTAAGGATAAAATAATTGAAGATAGTTGTAAAAACAATCTTCATTTTTTTCCTAATAATACCTTATATAGTATCGGTAATAGTTGGAGATATATTAGCTGGGATCAAGATTATAATTATGAAATATCTGAAATTACAAAAAATCCAGTACTTGATAAAATTTTGAAGTTAGCTCAATCAGGTATAACAATAGATGAGATAACAAGATTCATATTTCATGAAACTATAACAATGAATATTTCTGTAATGGAAATTAAACAATATGTTCATCAATTGATTAAAGAAAAATTTTTAGTGAATAGATTACCACCATATATGACAAGTTGTGAAAATCCACTTTTTGAAGTAAACGATTATCTGACTCAGTTTAAATTCGAAACAAAACTTCTAACATCAATCATTAAATTAGAGAGTATAATTGATAATGAATTTTTTAAATCATTTGAAGGAATAAAAAAATTAGAAGAATTGTCGATACAATATGCTCCTGTTATGGATAAAAAACATCAATTTTTTCAGGTAGATACCAAAATAAACATGAATATTAATCGTATAAATAAAAATGTAGTAACCATATTAGCTAAAAGAGTAGAAGAATTAATTGGATTAAGAAGAAGGGAGGTTAATTCTGATATGATAGATTTTACAAATAGATTTTACAAAAAATTTGGAACAAAAGAAATTCTACTCAGTAAAGCTCTAGATCCAGATTATGGTGTTGGATATAAGTTTTCTATCAGTGGTAACATAGAAGAAGCTCCATTATTACAAGATATTCATTTTTCATTTTTAAATACTAAAAGATTTAAAAAAACTGTTTCGCCTCTTATAGAATTAATAATGAAAAAGTATACTCATTGTTTTTCAACAACAAATATGCAACCAATACTTTTAACTAAAGAAGATATTGATGAAGTCAAAGAAGAGGATTTTTCTTCAATCTCATTGGGGGCTACTTGTTATCTATTTGGTTCATTTATTTGTAGATCACAGGAAGATATTGACAATTTGAATTTTAAATTCATACCATTTTCTACTATTCCTACAAACAATGTGAATGAAATATTGTCCCGGTATGCCTATAATGATAAAGATTTACTTAATAGTTTAAAAGACCTTAAAGAAAATGATTCAGAAAGTTGCATTTATGTAGAGTTATTACACCATACAGAAAATCGATTAGCAAATGTATTAATGCGCCCTAATTTGTATAATTATGTATTGTCCTACGTGTCTGAGTGTAAAAATGATGATTCTAATGTTATTTTGATGAACGATGTTTTTATTCGTTATGAAGAGGGAAGAATTAAACTTAGATCAAAAAGTTTGAACAAGGAAATTAGAATACGATATTCTAATGCGTATAATTTTGAACATAATCAATTACCAATGATTAGATTTTTAGGTGATTATCAATATTATGATGTAGATCCTGGTTTTAAATGGAATTGGGAGTTTATGGAAGATAGAGATTATCTACCAAGAGTTGAATATAAAGAACTAATACTAACTGAAGCATGTTGGAAAATACATAGAGATAAAAAATTTACTATTGAGAAATTACAAGAAATATTAAAAGATAAAAATATTCCTTCTTTATGTACTATTAAAAAGAGAGACAATGTATTAATTCTAGATTTTTCATTAGTAATTTGTCTAGATATTCTGGTCAAGTTGATTGTGAAACAATCTATTTTGTTATATGAATATATAGAATCAGCTAAGTTTCCTAATGAGGTTAGAGATCAATTTGTAGCAGAATTTATATTTCCTTTCAAAGTTGAAAATGAAACTTCAAAAATTGCAAAAAAAATAATAGTTTCTGATGAAGTAGTCAAAAGAAATCTTATACCTGGAGAAGAGTGGAGTTTCTTTAAAATTTATACAAGTCCCCATTATGGTGATACGATAATTAGAGAGATAATTCAGGGATATTTAAGACAATTTACTAAAGCTGTTTGTTGGTTTTTTGTTAGATATAATGATCCAGATTTTCATATTCGATTTAGAATTAAAAAAAAGATAACAAAACAAAATTTATCGACTCTAAACAAACTATTACATAGTTTAATAAAAGATGGATTAGTTTCTTCTTATCAAATAGATACCTATAATAGAGAAGTTGAAAGGTATGGTATAGATACTATTGATTTATCTGAGAAGTATTTTATGTTCGATAGCAATGCAATTTTACAATTTTTATCCATTAAAGAGTTATTAGATAGTAAAATTAGGTGGAAGGTAGCAGTATTTTCTATTCATCTGATGATGGTAGATTTCAAAATTTCAATATTAGATCGAATTAAATTTTTCCATGATCTATTCCAAGTTTTGTTATCAGAGATTATTGATATATCCGATAAATCAAATGTTAAATTATTTAAGTTTTCGCTCAATAAAAAATATAGAATAAATAAGGAATGTCTCGATTCTATTATCCGATTAAATAATTATGATGTTATTGTTGATTTTGTTGAACCTTTTATTGAAAGATCAAAAAAAACAGAAAGAATCATTTCATTAATAAAAGAAAAAACAAATGAAGTAAGTTACATTGCTTTAGTTAAAGATTATGTACATATGAATATGAACAGAATTTTTACATCTCAAGCAAGAAAACAAGAACTTATTATCTATTATTTAATGTTTAAAACTTACAATTCAATCTATTGTAGAAATACATAATAAGAGTATCATGAAGCAATTAAATATAGAGCATATTATTCTTGGTATAAAACAAGAACTAGATGATAATATTGATGTGTTTTCAGACACTTCAATAGAATATGGAAAATTAGGAGCAGCTATTTTCTATTATTATGGACAAATCTATTTTAATGATATTAGCTTTTTATACAAAGGTGAATCATTAATTGAATCTTCCATTCATTCACTTTCGAGTAAGAAACTATTTAAGAAACAAAAATTAAAGTTTAAAGGTGATTCAATAGGTTTTAGGTTATCTAGCTTTGGGAAAGGTCTCTTATTTGTAGAAAATAATTTTAACCTAAGATATGACTTTTCAACATATTACCTGTGCTTAAATGATGTGCTTTATGATATTTTAAAACAGGCATTTAACAAAAAAGATCATGATTATTTTTCAGGAACGTTGTCAGCAGGTTACTTTTTTTTGAACCAATATAAATATACTCAAAATTCTTTTGCAAAATGGGTGCTCAATTTAATTGTTCAAGCTATTTTGAGGGATTCAGTTGTTTTAAACAAAGAAGAAGTTTATTGGCATTCACCCATATTAGATAATAAAGTTTACTTGGGATTATCTCATGGTTCTGCAATGGTAATTAATTTTTTATGCAAGATAATTGAATACGAAATTTATGAAGGTGATAAGGAAGAATTAGAAAATGTATTATTTCAAGCAATTACATTTATTATGAAACGAGAAAGGAATTTTTTAGATGGTTATTTTCCTCATTTATTTATTCAAACTGAAACTAAGAGCATAACACAATTATCTATGTGTTATGGAGATCTAGGTATATTGTATGCTTTATATAATGCAATGCAATTATTCGATTGGAAAGTCTTTGAAACAAGAGTGAAGCAATTACTTATTACGACTTCTAGAAGAAAATTAAATAAGGCCTTTACTCAAGATTCTAGTATTTTATACGGTTGCTCAGGTCTTTATTATATCTTTAAAGATTTGCATAATAGAACGAATAACGATGTTTTTTTAAAACCTTATCTATATTGGTATGATAATATTCTTAGATTTAGAGATCCAGAAAAACATAGTTTAGTAGGATTTCAATTTGAATATGAAAGAAATACTAAGGTAGATAAATCAGCTTTTTTTTCTTTTTATTGGGGAATTGGAGGTATAGGTATTACACTAATGAAGGGGGATTTAGAAGTTCTTCCTTGTTTGAATGAACTGCTATTAATTGGGTAAATTAAAAGTTATGAACTTCATCCCCCAACACGATCAAATGGATTGCGGTCCTGCCTGTTTAGCCATGATTGCTGGGCATTATGGAAAGAAAGTGAATATTCAATATATACGAGAACAGTGTTTTATTAGCAGAGAAGGTGTTTCTTTATTGGGTATTAGCATGGCAGCGGATAAAATAGGGTTGGAAACCAAGGCGGTGAAAATCGATATAAATCACTTGGAGCAAGCCCTTTTACCTTGTATTTTACATTGGAATCAAAATCACTTTGTTGTTCTTTATAAAATTTCAACTACTTTATTCTCCAACCAGAAAAATTATAAAATTGCAGATCCAGGTTATGGGTTGATTTCCCTGTCAGTTGACAAATTTAAACAAGCTTGGTTGGCAGAAGGTGAAAAGGGAATTGCTTTGTTTATTCATCCAACGGAAAGATTTCAGGAACAAAAAGTTTCAAAACAAGAGAAACAAACACTTGCCTATGTTTGGCAGTATTTGAACCCTTATCGCAAGCAAGTACTACAGTTATTTACCTTACTTTTTTTAGGTACATTAACTACCTTAGTTTTTCCCATACTGACCCAAAAACTTATTGATGAAGGAGTCAACAAAGCGAACTTATCCGTAATCACGTATGTGTTGATGGCTCAGCTAGCCTTTTTTTTGGGCAATATTGTATTTAGTATAGGAAGAAATTGGATTATGTTGATCATGGGAACCAAAATAAACATCCAAATTATTTCCAATTTTTTAAAGAAATTATTGCAATTGCCTATTAAGTTTTTTGATACCAAATTGATGGGGGATTTTAATCATCGCATTCAAGATCATGAGAGAATTGAACAATTTCTGACGTCAGATAGTTTATTGACTGTTTTTTCCATGTTTACCTTTTCTGTTTTCTTTGGAGTATTATGGTATTACGATGTTCAAATAGTAATCCTATATATTGCGTTTACTGCAGTCTCGATTGGTTGGTCTTTGTATTGGATGCGAAAGAGAAAAATACTCGATTATTTTCGTTTTGAACAACGCAGCGAGAATCAAGAAGCAATTTATGAAATTATTAATGGAGTTTCAGAAATGAAATTAAACCAATTAGAGGAAAGTAAGCGAATCGAATGGGAAGAAATACAACAAAAACTTTTTGTTATCAATAAACGAATTTTAAAAGTAGATCAAGTACAACTATCTGGTTTTGAATTTATCAATCAGTTAAAGAATATTGTTGTAACTTTTCTTGCTGCATATTTAGTGGTTCATCAGACAATGTCTTTAGGATCTTTACTCAGCGTTTCTTATATCATCGGTCAACTGAATAGCCCCATCAATCAACTGATTTCCTTTTTTCGATCCCTTCAAGATGCGAAATTGAGTTTAACGCGACTAAATGAAGTGCAGCAACATCCGATAGAAGAACAAGAAGGATTAAAACCACTAAGTATACCAAAAGCAAAAGAGAGAAAGGAAGAGAAACATGGCATATTTTTAAAAAACCTTTCTTTTCAGTATGAAGGACCTCAATCTCCATATATATTGAAGGATATTACGTTATTTTTTCCTCAAGGAAAAGTAACTGCCATCGTAGGGGCAAGTGGAAGTGGTAAAACAACCCTAATGAAACTCCTCTTGCGATTTTATGACCCATGTGAGGGCTCCCTCTATTACAATAATGAGGTGAGTACAGCCTTATCACCAAAAAGTATCAGAGAAAATTGTGGTGTGGTCATGCAAGACGGTTATATTTTTTCAGATACCATTGCGCGAAATATAGCTACAAGTGATACAGTGATAAACGAGGTGAAGTTGTCTTATGCTGCTCAAATAGCTAATATTGAATCATTTATTAATACTTTGCCCCTGGGATACAATACCAAAATTGGAGCAGCAGGGAATGGTATTTCAGGTGGACAAAAACAACGGATTCTAATTGCACGTGCGGTCTATAAAAATCCACCCTATCTCTTTTTTGATGAAGCAACTTCCGCTTTAGACGCTGAAAATGAGAAGGTAATTCACGACAATTTACAAGCTTTTTTTAAAGGAAAAACTGTATTAATCATAGCCCATCGTTTGTCCACTGTTAAACAAGCCGATCATATCATCGTACTAAAACAGGGGCAATGTATCGAAGAGGGGAATCATCAAACCCTAGTGACAAAAAGAGGAGCGTATTACAACCTAATTAAAAATCAACTAGAATTAGGGAGTTCCTAAGCCAAAAAAAGGTAGTAATTTTAGCATTTAATGCTAAGGACATTTTACCTATGAAAATTGATGTAATCCGTAAAGAAAATGTAGCCGTAAGTCGTTGGTCTGGGGGAGAAACCCGTGAATACGCTATATATCCCCCAGGGGCAGTATATGCCGATCGAGCGTTTGATTTTCGCATTAGCAGTGCAACCATCGAAGCTATTCCCTCTGTATTTACCCAATTTAAAGGCTATCGTCGCTATTTGGCAATGCTAGATGGCAATCTCCAGCTAACACAAGAGGGAAAAGATCAAACCTATACAAAACACCAGCTCTTTACTTTTCCATCCACAGCATCTATAACTTCCTTTACACAAGGAACAGATTTCAATCTCATGTTGAATGAACGGATTGTCGATGAGGTAGTCGAAGTTCGATATCAACCTTTTCAAACGGAACAACCCTTTGTGTTTCTATTTGCACTCCAAGAAGCTGAAGTGGTCGTGAATAGCCAATCCTTTCAGCTATATCCATGGGATTGTTTACTGTTGAATAACCCAAACAAAAAGACTATAGACATTGAATTTTACCAACAATTAATTGTAGGATATTGGTCTATGGAGGAAAGAAAAAAAGAGAAACAATAAAACAATACACACCATTGGATATACAAGTAAATAGAATAAAAGAAAAATTAGCCACAATTGAATCCTATGACAAGGAACGGGAGGTGTTTGGTGCAGATTCACATGAATATCAAATAGGAGGGTGTATCAGCCATCAAGAGATAACAGCTTTTGAAAAGCAGTATGGCGTTGAATTGCCAGAAGCTTATGTTGCCTTCCTTACTCAAATTGGCAATGGCAATACACAAGAAGAAGCCTATATGGGCAGTGCTGCAGGACCTTACTATGGGATCTATCCTTTTGGAGAGGGGGTAGAAGACTTGCCTATTGGTGATGGAAAGCGATACCTCTCTTATCCTTGTTTGTTGCATCCTAGGATGACAGATGAGGAATGGAAATCACGAACCAGTGAAATGTACGAGGATAACTTATCAGACGAAGCCTATGACGCCATTGTAGGACCTTTGTTTGGTGGATTGCTCCCCCTTGGTACGCAAGGTTGTGCCATCACAACATGTTTAGTTTTGAATGGTGAACACCGCGGAAGGTTGCTGTATATCAATGAGGATTATAAACCTCAATTTGCCTTCGAAACTCACTTCTTAGATTGGTACGAACGCTGGTTAGATGAAATTATTTCGGGTGATTTACTTGCCGAAAACGCCGGTTGGTTTGCTTACAATAGAGGAGGTACAGCCGAATTTTTATGGAATGCGTATCAAACATGCACAGAAGAAGAGGAGCAGCTAACGTATTTGGAGGGATTAATCAACAAGAAAAACATAGACAAGCAGCTTGTTCAAGCCCTTAAAGAGGCAATACCTCAGGCGAAGACAACGGCTGTACGCCACCAATTGATTTCCGTTTTATCCAAAGCTGACTATCCAGAGTCAATTCCGTTTTTGGAAAGGGAGTTGGAAATAAACCTCTTGTTTGTCTTGCAACGCATTCACTGGTATGGTGCGGATGAAGCCGCTTGGTTACCCGTTTTAGAAGCCTATAAAAATAAGATAGATGAAGAAGAAACGTATCGCTTCTTTACCTATATCGCCCAAAAAGCAACAGCCGATTTTCCACCTTTACTTTTACCTGGGCTTTATTCACCATTGAGTGGCATCCGCAGTCAGGCGGTTTATTCGCTAGGAAAAGCAACAGACAAACAACAATACGCAACTGCTTTTATTGCAGCCCTTCAGGATGAAGAAGATCAGGTTGTTCTGTATGCTTTGCAAGCCTTAAGCGGGGTAGAAGATGACCGATTGACACAGGCCTATCAAACGGTATATCACCAGTACAAAGACAGAGATGAGGATAATTACATTATGATAAATTTAAATCATCGCTTAAAAGAAAAAAATCTTACAATAGCAGATCTAGTAAACTAAATGAAAGAAGAAAGAAAAAAGAGCATTGGAAAGTTCTTATCGCTTATACTAAGACACGAACCTAGTAAAATTGGTATTCAATTGGATGCGAATGGATGGGCAGATGTAGGTGAATTGATACAAAAATGTGCCAAACATCGCCTTGTATTTACAAGGGATGAATTGGATGAAATTGTAGAAACTAACAACAAAAAAAGATATACTCTAAGTGAGGATGGTACTAATATACGAGCCAATCAAGGTCATTCGATTGCGGTAGATCTCGAATTTACACCCCAAGTTCCCCCCATGTATTTGTATCATGGAACAGCAGATCGTTTTTTGCCTGCCATCAAAGGAGAAGGAATTAAGAAAATGAATCGTCAACATGTACACCTTAGTGCAGATAAAGAAACAGCGATTGCTGTTGGCTCTCGTCATGGGAAAGTAGTGGTTCTAACTATACTTGCAGGAAAAATGCAAGCGGATGGATTGCTCTTCTATTGTTCAGCAAATGGCGTTTGGTTGACCGAGTATATTGATCCTCGATATATCTCGAAGTAGTACTGTTTAAGCTTGAGCGTTTTAAATCAGAATAAAAATAATAAAATACGTAATAACCAGTGACTTAAGCGATAAAAAAGCGAATGAATCTACCGCTAGTTTGCGGTTGATCTGACTGATTCCCAAAGCAACGGGTAGGATGTAAAGCCCATAGTACATAGGGGTGTACAAGTGATGGTAAACCCATGTGGTCCATACTCCTGTATAGGAACCGGTGACATAAGACGCTCGCATGATCCACAAGAATAAATGGATAAAACATAGGGCAAAGAGGGTAATATCTATCGTCTTTGCCCATTTTATTCTACTGCTATTTGTTGAGTTGTGGTCGCTGTTCTGCATTGACTAATTTCCAAGCGGTTTCAAAAATAAATTGTGTTCTCTTAGTCAAAATAGGGAAATCTATTTTGTCGTATGTATCCGAAGGCAAATGATAGTCGTCATGTGTCCCGTTATAGAAGAATACAGCAGGAATATTGTGCTGAGCAAAACTATAGTGATCCGAACGGTAATAGATGCGTTGAGGATCATTATCATCGTTAAAGGTGTAGTCTAGAACAAGGTTAACTGATTCGCTATTCGCCTCTTCTGTTATATCGTGTAGGTCCTGACTCAGCTTGTCTGAGCCCACTAAAAAGATATAGTCTGCTGTAGTGGGATGTTCTTCACTACGTCTGCCAATCATGTCAATATTTAAATTGGCAATCGTTTGATTCAGAGGGAGTATGGGGTTCGCTGTGTAATATTTAGAACCAAATAGTCCAAATTCCTCACCGGTTAAATGTAAAAATAACACAGAGCGTTTTGGTCTAATTCCCTCTTGCACTAAAGACTGAAACACACGAGCGATCTCCATGACCGCAGAAGTCCCAGAACCGTTATCATCAGCCCCGTAGTATATTTTGTTTAACAGTATTCCCATATGATCAAAATGGGCAGAAATGACCAATACTTCTTCTGGTTTTTCGCTGCCTTCGATATAGGCCCACACATTTTCGCTATCTTTTAAGCGCATTTGCCAATTTCTCATGAAAGAAGCCGGAATAGGTTGGAAGTAACTCGTCGCCTGAGGTGGCATGGCAATCCCCAGTTGTTTATAGTACTGAGCGAGGAAATGGGCTGCTTTCTTTTGACCCGGCTCTCCCGTTCGGCGGCCTTCTAAACTATCTGCCGTCAAAACCATCATGCTTTTTTGAATAGAATCAGAAGAAATGCGGTTGAAATACAGCGCTTTTTCAGGTGATGGGCCTTGATTGACCAAGGCTTGTGGCGATTGGCATTGCAGTAAACCCAAAGCAACTATACTTATGGTTGTCAGTATTATCTTTCTTTTCATGAGCGGTCTATTTTAAGAACTAAAAGTTGTATAGATGGACCAAAAATACTAATAATTTTCTGTTAGACAGCAGTGTTTTTTAATGCACTAGCGGTTTAAACCTAGGCGGACGGTTGTCTTTATTGGTAGTTGTGTTATATTTGTTGAAAACAAAGCGAAAACATGACTAAAGTAGTTTTTATTACAGGAGGATCATCGGGAATAGGAAAATCAGTAGGGACTTTTCTACATGAAAAGGGATTTATAGTATATGGAAGCAGTAGAAATCCAGAGCGAGTAGCTGCTTCTGTGTTTCCCTTGGTACAATTAGACGTGAGGGATGAAGCGAGTATTGCCCAAGCAATTCAAACGGTAGTGGCTAAAGAAGGTCGTATTGATATTCTGATCAACAATGCCGGTGTGGGAATTACGGGGGCCATCGAGGAAGTGCCTACTTCAGAAATTGTCAATAACTTTCAAACCAATGTATTTGGTCCCATTGCAGTGATAAAAGCTGTTTTACCAACGATGCGCAAGCAAAGAAAAGGCTTAATCATCAACGTTACGTCAATTGCGGGTTATATGGGCTTGCCGTTTCGCGGGTATTATTCTTCTTCAAAAGGTGCTTTGGAGCTAATAACCGAATCCTTGCGTATGGAAGTAAAGCCATTTGGGGTTGAGGTAACCAATGTTGCGCCAGGAGATTTTGCTACCAATATTGCTGCGGGTCGTTATCACGCCCCTGTAATTGAAAATTCACCCTATGAAGAAATCTACAAAATGTCCTTGGATATGATGAATGAACACGTTGACGAGGGAGGGGATCCTATCGAAATGGCACAAGCAATTTACAAGATTATTCAAACCCCTAAACCTAAAGTACGCTATGTCGTAGGTGCTCCAATGCAGAAATTTTCACTGTTTTTGAAAAAAATTCTCCCAGGAAAGCGATATGAAAAACTCCTGATGAATCACTACAAAATTAAAGGCTAAAAAAAAGAGACGGAATGCCGTAAACGCAAATTAATATTGTATTTTTGACACACAACATAACAAGAATTTTAAGTTTAAATTTATGAAGTTTTTTATTGACACGGCTAACTTAGATCAAATTAAGGAAGCTGAAGCATTAGGAGTATTAGACGGAGTGACTACGAATCCTTCGCTAATGGCTAAAGAAGGCATTACAGGTGCAGCAAACATCTTAAACCACTACAAAGCTATTTGCGATATCGTAGAAGGTGATGTGAGCGCTGAGGTGATTGCGATTGACTACGAAGGAATGATTAAAGAAGGAGAGGAGCTTGCTGCTTTACACCCTCAAATCGTCGTAAAATTACCAATGACGAAAGAAGGAGTAAAAGCGTGTAAATACTTTTCATCAAAAGGTATTAGAACAAATGTTACTTTAGTGTTTTCTGCTGGACAAGCGTTGTTAGCTGCCAAAGCAGGTGCTACTTATGTTTCTCCTTTTATTGGTAGATTAGATGATATTTCAACAGATGGGCTAGTGCTAATTGAAGAAATTCGCCAAATTTATGACAACTACGGATATGAAACACAAATTTTAGCTGCTTCAGTTCGTCATACGATGCATATCGTTAATTGTGCGAAAATCGGCGCTGATGTAATGACTGGACCTTTATCTGCAATTTTAGGTTTGTTGAAACACCCTTTAACAGATAACGGATTAGCTCAATTCTTAGCGGATTACGCAAAAGGTAATCAATAACCTTTCCAATACAAAACTTATTTACAAACATACAAACTAAAAAAAACCAACCTTTTTGAGGTTGGTTTTTTTGTTCGTTATTTTTTTGTCCTATGTCTTTCACGCGCTTTGTTTGAGGTTTCCTTTCACTCCAAACACATAAACCCACTTCTTACTTTTTAGTTAAGAATAAAAATCCAATAAGAATAAATCCGATTCCCGTAATAAGAGGAGGTTGCATATCTGCTTTAATCCCTAGGAAAATCATATAGATTCCCAATAGAATAACGATAATAGCGATCATTCGTTGTATCATAGTTTTTTATTTTTTGAGCGGTTTATTGCACTTAGTTTATATATGTCTTTTGTTCAATTTGATGTTTGCTCGGTTTGCAAAATGGTCTTGTTCAATCACTAATCATCTTATCGTCACATCAACAATTAAGATATAAAAGTCAAGAACACATTTAAAATCAACGCATTAATGATATCGATAAAGAAAGCACCTACTAAAGGAATGATTAAAAAAGCCTTGTAGGACGGGCCGAATCGATTTGTTACAGCCTGAATATTAGCTACAGCTGTTGCGGTAGCTCCCAGTCCAAAACCACAATGTCCAGCACTCAGGACGATCGCATCGTAATCTTTACCCATCCAGCGATAAGTGACATATGCTGCAAAGAAAAGCATCAAGACGACTTGAATCAGTAGAATCAGTAAAATAGGGAGAGCTAGGTCTACAATTAACCACAACTTTAGCGACATCAATGCACAAGCTAGGAAGATGGATAGACCTGTATTTCCTACAACATCGATATTTCTGCTGTGTACTTTGTACTTGAAGATATGAGTCAAACTATTTCGGATAATGAGTCCGACAAACAGACACCAAACAAAGGTTGGAAGTTTAAATGCATATTGCCCATTCCAATCAGCCAACCATTGTCCTATAACTAAACAGATGGCAACCATTGTAACGGTGTGCATCATAGTTGTATAGCTGATAGGGGAGAAGTTCTTAGATTTAGTAATATCTTGTTCTTCTTCTTGTTTTTCAATTGTTTCAGGATCAATCTCTTTGTAGTTGTTTTTTTTGAGCAAGCGATAAGCTAGTGGACCTCC
This sequence comes from Myroides sp. DF42-4-2, assembly GCF_030326445.1. Taxonomy (NCBI): domain Bacteria; kingdom Pseudomonadati; phylum Bacteroidota; class Flavobacteriia; order Flavobacteriales; family Flavobacteriaceae; genus Myroides; species Myroides sp. DF42-4-2. The sequence continues at coordinate 50,277 of NZ_JACAKI010000020.1, read as the reverse complement.
AATAGAGCCTCCGAAAATTAATCCGAATGTGGCACAAGCCATCCCAATTTCTTTAGCCCCTAACAGCGGATTACCACTAACGGCAAAATCATCTGCCCAAGCACCTGCTGTTCCATGACCTCCAGTTAAGGTAATCGATCCAGCAATCAAGCCAAAGCGCAAATCAAGGTTGAGTATTTTTGCTAGGATAACACCTAGAGAGTTTTGGCATACAATGAATAAAGCCGCAATAATTAAGAATATAATCAAGGATTTTCCACCTTGCAGTAATTTTGAAAAATCAGCGTTCAATCCAATCGACGAAAAGAAAACAAGCATCATGCTTTGCTGAATGGCCTCGTTAAAGTGAAAATCCATTTGCAAAAAAGAATGCGAACCCCAAGTAATTAGTGCGACAAGGAATCCACCAACTACGGGTTCTGGAATATTGTATTTTTGTAACCATTTTACTTTTGATACAATAAAATGTCCTAGTAAAAGGACCAAACAAGCTAGCATCAAAGTCTCGTAAATTCCAAACTCCATATTGAAAAATTTAATTTTTATCTTTCTGTTACAAGGGATAACGGGTATACCTATAGCGCAAATATAAGTAAAGATCAAGTGATTTTGTACCGCCTAAAATGCTTTTTTATTGTTTTTTAGGTATTATATAGGGTAAACTGTGAAAATATTAAATTTTCCTATTTTATTCGCAGAATGCATTGGCTTTATTGTAGTGAAAAAAATGAGAGAAAACTTTTTTGTAGTCTGTGTGAAATATCTATTTTTGCATATGCAACACAATGTACTTATTTTAGATTTTGGTTCGCAATACACACAGTTAATTGCGAGAAGGGTTCGAGAATTAAATATATTCTGCGAGATCCTACCTTATAACGGTATACCCGAGGATTTATCAGCGTATAACGCAGTAATTTTATCAGGAAGTCCTTATTCTGTTCGTTCAGAAGAAGCGCTGCATCCAGACTTAACGCAAATCAAAGGTAAATTGCCTTTATTAGCGGTATGTTATGGTGCTCAGTATCTAGCTCATTTCTTTGGAGGAGAAGTAGCGCCGTCTGATACGCGTGAATATGGAAGAGCGAATCTTGCTTTTATTGCAGCGGATCCTTTCTTAAAAGATATTCCACAAAACAGCCAAGTATGGATGAGCCACAGTGATACAATCAAAGCTTTACCTACAAATGCTGTTTTATTAGCGAGCACGGCAGATGTGACCAATGCAGCCTATAAAATTGAAGGGGAGCAAACCTATGCAATCCAATTTCACCCAGAAGTGTACCATTCAACGGATGGAGCACAATTATTAAAGAACTTTTTAGTAGACATCGCTGGCGTAAAACAAGATTTTACACCTGCTTCTTTTGTAGATGAAACAATTGCTGATTTACGTGCAAAAGTAGGAAGTGAAAAAGTAGTTTTAGCGCTTTCTGGTGGTGTTGATTCTACCGTTGCAGCTGTTTTATTGAGCAAAGCAATTGGAGATAACTTACACTGTATTTTCGTAAACAATGGGTTGTTGCGTAAAAACGAATTTGCAAACGTATTAAAGCAATACGAAGGAATGGGATTAAACGTGAAAGGAGTGGATGCTTCTCAACGTTTTATGGATGCTTTGGCTGGTCAAGATGATCCAGAAACAAAGCGCAAAACCATTGGGCGTGTGTTTATCGAAGTTTTTGACGATGAGTCTAAATTAATTAAAGACGCTACCTTCTTAGGTCAAGGAACAATCTATCCAGATGTAATTGAATCAATTTCAGTAAAAGGCCCTTCAGCAACGATCAAATCACACCACAACGTTGGAGGATTACCTGATTTTATGAAGTTGAAAATCGTGGAGCCTTTGCGTATGTTGTTCAAAGATGAAGTACGTCGCGTAGGTGCTTCTTTGGGTATTGATCCGGAGTTATTAGGACGTCATCCATTCCCTGGTCCTGGTTTAGCGATCCGTATTTTAGGAGATATCACTCCAGAAAAAGTGAGCTTACTTCAAGAAGTAGACGCAATCTTTATCAACGGATTAAAAGAACACGGCTTATACAATTCGGTTTGGCAAGCAGGTGCAATCCTATTGCCTGTGAATTCAGTAGGAGTAATGGGAGATGAAAGAACCTATGAAAAAGTAGTGGCTTTGCGCGCAGTAGCTTCTACAGATGGAATGACCGCAGACTGGGTACACTTACCGTATGAGTTCTTGATGGAGATTTCAAATAAGATCATCAACAAAGTGAAAGGGGTAAATAGAGTGGTATATGATATCAGTTCTAAACCACCTGCAACAATTGAGTGGGAATAAAAATTAGAAAAATAAATAAGTCGCTGTATATTTGTATAGCGACTTATTCGCTTTTATAAAATTACTAAGATGAAAAAGAAACTTGTTATAGCTGCAACAGCGTTTATTTTTACCAGTGGAATAGCAATCGCTCAAGAGCAAAATTACACCAATTATCGCGTGAGTAAAGGGGAGACAATTAGCAAAATTGCCCGTGAAAACAAAATTTCGGTTAGTGAAATTTTGCGGTTGAATCCCGAGGCAAAAACGGGAATCAAAGAAGGTGATTTTATTCGTGTTCCTGTTAGTAGTACGCAAGCAAAAACTGCTACTAATACAGATACAGCGGTAAAGAATACCCAACAAGTTGTCGATTCTAAGAGAAAAACACATGTCGTTCAACCCAAAGAAACAGTATTTGGCATTAGTCGCTTGTACAACGTTAGCGTACAAGACTTGTATCAATGGAATGCCGAATTGGAGCGAAATGGATTAAAAGCGGGAAGTCAACTTTATGTTTCTCCTTCTGCAACCACTGCGGCAACTGACCAATCAGCCAATGTTACGGTGATGTTGCCAGCTACAAAAGCAGATACTCCTTTAGATAAAGCCAAAGTAGGATATAAAGAAATTGAAATTGAACCCCGACAAACGTTGTACAGTCTGGCTGTAGAATATCAAACCAGCGTGCAAAAAATTATGGAGTTAAATCCAGAATTGAGCGATGGGCTAAAAAGCGGACAGCGCCTAAAAGTGCCGACGACAGGGAAGGCAACAGCTTCAACAACGACTACAACAACTGCGGAAACAAAGCCTACTACATCGGAAACATCAACGAGTGTATCCTATCAAACCATTGTCATTGAGCCGAAGCAAACGCTTTTTAGCATTGCTAAGGAATACAACCTATCGGTAGAAGAATTGGTAGAAATGAATCCTGAATTGAGAAAGACAGGATTGCAAATTGGCATGGAATTAAAAGTAGGCAAGGAATTAACGTCTACTTCTACGCCTGTATCAACAACCAAATGGGATACAGAACCTAGTGGAACCTTTGTCGATTTGAGCGCTAGTGTGAATCGTTCTACGGCAAAAGAACTCGTGCTTTTATTGCCTTTTAATACCGCTCGCCTAGGAGATAATCTAAATGAACGCATGAAGACTGATGGTTTCTTGAATATGACGATGGATTTTTATCTAGGCGCAAAATTGGCGATTGACAAAGCAGCGAGCATGGGATTGCCGCTTACTGTAAAAGTGTATGATTCCAATGAAACCAAAAATAGCTCCGATGTTCAACGCCTCCTGAGAGGAGAGGATTTCAGTCAAACGGAAGTAATCATTGGTCCATTCTTCCAAAGCAATGTAGATGATGCCGTAAAAGCATTGCCTAATAGCGATATTGTGTTGGTTTCTCCTTTGTCGAATGAAAAAGCGAATCCATCTTCTCAATTGGTGCAAACCATGCCTTATGGCGATGTGTTGAAACAGGCACTTTTGGATCACCTCATCAACAATAACAGCAAAGTCACGGTTATTGTCGATGAGAAAAAAGCCTCTACAAAACGCTTTATGCAGCGCTATTATCCCGATATTAAGGTGATTGACGCAAAAGAGTTGAAAGATATTGACAAAACGCTAATCGCTGGAAAGAACAATGCGTTTATCCTGGATTCAAACAGTATTGAATCTGCTCTTTTATTGACAGATAAGCTGAAAAATAAAACAGATAAATTCGACATTCAGGTCGCTTCTTTTGAGAAGAGTGAGGTCTTCGACTATAGCGAAATTAAAATAGAAACCCTAGTGGCTTTGCACTATACTTTCCCTTCAGTTACTAGAGATAGCGAAACAAGTTTAGACACCACCTTTGCACGAGCGTACAAAGCACAGAATAACACTATGCCTAATCGCTTTGCTATTCGCGGGTATGACGTTACCTTAGACGTTATTTTGCGTATGTTCCAACGCGATGGATTTGCAGGTTCTATTGGAATGAAGTCTACAGAAATTGAAAACAAATTCGTTTACAGCAAAAACCCAGAGGGAACAGTGCGCAATAAAGGCGTATATATCTTACAATACAATGATGATTTAACCGTAAAAGTAGTAGAATAATGTTATCAAAAATAGAGTATTTAGGCGATTTGCGAACAGTATCCATCCACCTACAATCAGGAGAGCAAATCATCACGGATGCACCGGTGGACAACCACGGAAAGGGGCAAGCTTTTTCTCCGACAGATATGGTTACCAATGCAGCAGGATCTTGTGCCATGACCATTATGGGGATTAAAGCCAATGAAATGGGCGTAGATATTGTAGGATCAACAATTGAAGTGCATAAGGAGATGCAAGCAGATCCAAGGCGAATCAAGAAGATTACCTTGCATATCGCCATGGTCAGTACGGCAGATGACAAGCAACGCACTATCTTAGAACGCGTAGCGATGCATTGTCCTGTATTGTTGAGTTTACATCCAGAAATCGAAAAAGTGGTAACCTTTAATTGGACGCAAAAGTAATGCTTGACAATCAAAAAGAGCTGATTGAATTGGCGAAGGCCAAAATGCCCTTTGGTAAATACGAAGGAAAGTACTTGATCGATTTGCCTGAATATTATGTGGTTTGGTATCACAACAAAGGCTTTCCAAAAGGAAAATTAGGACAACAATTGGCCTTGGTATACGAGTTAAAATTAAATGGACTTGAACCGTTGATTCGAAACATTCGAAACAACTTTTAAACGAAGTAAAACTGACCTTGAGGTCAGTTTTTTTTTGTAGCTATTCTTTGTGGTGAATGGGATGAAAAGCGCGGAAAATAAAGGGCTGAGAGTGTTAATTTTTTCTTTAAACCACTTTTTTTCCTAAATGTATAAAAGGGCGTTTATCCTCGTTAATTTTTCTGAATCGATAATTTAATGCTCTTTTTTTGTCGATTAAATAGGAATAAGCCTTATTTTTTGTGTAGATAATAAAATATAATATTCGGATTGTTGAAGAAGTGGCAATGGGAAACGCAAAACTTGATAAATAGTCGTAAATTTGTCATATAAAATAGCGTAGTTATGATGAATATTCCTACATCGAATCGCCCGAGAGTAGTAATTATTGGAGGTGGATTTGGTGGATTAGCATTAGCTAAAAAATTGAAGAACAAAAATTTTCAGGTCGTACTATTAGATAAACACAATTATCACACGTTTCAACCGTTGCTGTATCAAGTAGCTACAGGAGGGTTGGAGTCGGGTTCTATTGCGTTTCCGATCCGAAAAGTGGTTCAGAATTACGAAGGTATTTTCTTTCGCGTTGCCCAAGTACAGCGTATTGATACGGAAAACAAAAAAGTTATTGCCGATATCGGAACTATATTTTTTGATTATTTAGTCATTGCAACGGGATCTAAAACCAATTTCTTCGGCAACAAAGCCATTCAACAAAACAGTATGGCGATGAAAACGATTCCACAATCGTTGAATATCAGGAGTTTGGTGTTGGAGAACTTTGAAGAAGCGCTATTGACTAATGATGAAAAGGAAAAACGCGCGTTGATGAATTTCGTTATTGTAGGGGCAGGACCAACAGGAGTGGAGCTTGCAGGTGCTTTAGCTGAGATGAAGAAACACGTGTTGCCCAAAGACTATCCCGATTTAGATATCCGCCAAATGGAGATTAATGTCATCCAAGGGGGGACTAAAGTGCTGGATGCCATGTCAGACAAGTCTTCGAGTCGAGCACAAGAATTTTTAGAAAAACTAGGTGTGAATGTTTGGGTCAATGAAATTGTAACAGATTTCGACGGCAAGACAGTGGTAACCAAATCAGGAAGAGAATTTAAAGCCGAAACAGTGATTTGGACAGCAGGTGTAATGGGAGCTGTGATCGATGGATTTGAGGCTGATGTGATTCAAAGAGGAAATCGATTAAAAGTAAATGAATACAACCAAGTAGAAGGATTTACAGATATTTTTGCCATCGGTGATGTAGCAGCGATGATTACAGAGAAATCGCCAATGGGGCATCCGATGATGGCGCAGCCTGCGATTCAACAAGGACAGTTATTAGCGACGAATTTAATTCAGTTGAGAGACGGAAAACCACTAAAGAAATTTGCGTATAACGACAAAGGATCTATGGCGACCATTGGTAGAAATAAAGCCGTAGTGGATTTACCAAACTTCCATTTCAGTGGATTCTTTGCGTGGTTTGTATGGATGTTTGTGCATTTGATGTCTTTGATCGGATTTAGAAATAAATTCTTGGTGTTCTGGAACTGGATGTATAACTATTTGATGTTTGATCGTCAAGCGCGTTTGATCGTACGTCCGTATAAGAGAAGAAATGAAGAAAGCTTTAGAAGCAAAGATGAATAAATTAAAAGAGCCTGTTTAGAAAATAGGCTCTTTTTTATTGTAGTGTATCAAGAGATCAATGAATTTGTTGTAAGAGCGTATGCCTTCTTTTTGATTGTTGATTTTCAAAAAGTTGCTGTAGATGAATTTAAATACGGCATCGGTAGCTGATTTGTACGACTGCCAGAACAGCGTATTCTCCATTAAATTGGTATGTACACCAGGGTGTATACTTTGCCATATGGCGTTGAATTCTTCTTCTGTTTGTTCTGATTCAAGCGCTTTGAGGCAATAGCGCAGGGCAAAGATATGAGCCGAATACTGATAGCGAAGGTCTTGTTGTTGTTTTGCTGCCAGAAAACCGATGAAATTAGCCTCACTCTCTTTGGCATACCCCACTTGATGCGCAATTTCATGGGAAGAAGTGACGATAAAAGTAGATGCGGGAATTTTGGTATTGACCTGTGCTTCGAGCGTAAATGGATTGACATAACCTGAAAACCCCATATAAGTAAGAGGCAAGCTGTACAAAGATCCTTTGGCTTTTTGGTTGTCATACGCAAACCATTGGGTAGATCTACTCAAGGATTGTATGCCAAGCTTGGCATCTGCTAGCATTTGTTTTTTATCAAAAGGAATCACAACAGGGGTGAGGGTATCACGAGTAATGGTCAGCTGTAAATCATTTGTCGCTCCTATCAACTGCTGGGTTAAATCCAGAAGTTCTTCTTTGGAATACCCTTGCTGTAGGTCGAGTTGTGTGCTTAGAGGAAGACTGTAGTTGTTTAATCCCCATAACAAGGTAAAGGCCATGTAAAAGAGCAAACAACTTTTGACAACTAACCCCCCATAGGCGAGCATTCGCTTGTTGAACTGAGGGTGTTTCTTCCATATTTGACGGATCTTCCACAAGAGAAATACCCCTACACCAAAGTAGAGTACATCACCTACGGAAAAAGGGAAGAGGTTGGTGCAAGCCGTGATGATACGCAAGTAAAACCTATAAACTCCCTGTGTATAGTATTGCTCAACCCATTGAGGATTCGTTGTTAGTATGTTTTTTAGTATCAAGAATATAACAAATCCGAAAAGGTAGTATCTTACTTTTATTGCGCGCATTTTTAACTAAAAATTTATTTAGAATAGATAAATATAACCATATATTTGCAACAAATGTTGGTCAGATGAGTAAAGTTAAGAAAGGAGAGCGAACAATCTTCGTTTGCGATGGAAAAAAATGTTGCCGCTACAATGAAGAAGCCAAAGCTTGCTTTGCAGACCTGCTCGCAGAAAGCGGAATGGAAGCTGATTATGCCTTGTGTAAAATGAAATGTCAAGGCATGTGTAAAAAGGCCCCCGTAGTCTATCTTTCTGAACACGATACCTATAAAAAAGAGGTGACGAAGAAAAAAGCAAAAAAAATATTCGAAAAATACGTTTCTAGCGCTGTATTATCTTCTTAAATTTATCGTTTAACTCCTGTAGCGATGAATATACAACTGTTTGATCCTCCTCCTCATCTGCGCTTTTTGATTAAAAGTTATTGGTATGCTGATGCAGCCTGTTCCAAACATCCAAACTATCGTATTTTTTCTGACGGATATCCCGGTTTAATCCTTCAACATGTACAAGGAACCTCAGGTTTGTTTAGAGGAACTGAGGCTTTGCCGCTGTGTTTTCTCTACGGACAAAAATCTAAGGGATTCTGCTTGAATGCATGTGCAGCGGACACTTTGTTTTTTGGGATTCAATTTCAGCCTTATGCCTTGAAGCAAATGACAGGAATGGATGCCTCCACCCTAACAGACTGCTGTTTGGACGCGCAAGACTTCTTTCTCGATTTAAGCATTGATCCCCTGCTAGAGCTTACCGATTATACCTCGTTTATTTCTTATTTTAATGCCTATTTCAGCGCTTTTCTCTGTCGAGAGCACCTTCCATCTGTCATTCCGATAATAGCTAATTTTGAGGCGTATTTCAATTCCTCTAGCCAGCAAGTGGCTCAAATCTACCGCGTCTCTACTCGCAAGTTTCAACGTGATTTTAAAGCGTATGTAGGCTTGAGTTTTGAAGCCTATAAACAGTTGCTCAAGTTTCAACAGGCAGCCTATCACTTGCAAAAACAACCAGATATAAAAATTGTTGAACTGGCTTATGCGCTAGGGTATGCTGATCAAGCTCATTTTGGTCGCTTTTTTAAATCCTATTCTGGCTATACGCCTAAAGCATTTATGGATAAACAGTGGATGTATAATGAAAGAGAAGTACTAAACAGTAGTCGATTGCGAATTATCTCCCACTAAAACGTGTCGTTTTTGTTCTATTTTTTGTCCTACAAATAGGCGTAGTTTGTTGCTCATTTAACTAGAGAACAAATGAAAGTACATCACTTAAATTGCGTTGAAATTCTATCTCCAACAGGAGACCGTGCCATTGGACATTGCGTCCTAATCGAAATTGAGGACCAATTGATCTTATTAGATGCCGGTATTAGTAGCTGTGATATAGCTCATCCTCATCTTCATTTTGATGAATTGCTGATTCAACAAGTGGGATTCAAGTTCGATGCCATCCAATCTGCTAAAGAACAAATTGAACATCTCGGACTAAATCCCTTGAACGTCACTGATATTGTATTGTCGCACTTAGATTGTGATCACAGTAGTGGATTACTCGATTTTCCGCAAGCCAAAGTTCACGTTGGAGTAGAAGAACTAGAAAGTTTTTACAAGCCAGAAGAGAGGTATCTCAACTTTGTTTTGCAACATCGCCCTGTGATTCATACTTATGGCCCTTCAACGGATACTTGGTTGGGCTTTGAGGCGAGATATCTAGCCTTGCATCCCGATTTATCTCTTGCGTTGATTCCCTTATTTGGACATACAATGGGACATTGTGGTGTTGCATTTACTGTAGAAAAACAAACCTATTTTTATGTGGGGGATGCTTATTATCTTCGCGCAGAATTAACAGATGACGCGCATCCAATACACGAATTGACCAAGGCAAGAGCCGCAGACAATACACAGCGCCTTCTAACCCTCGAACGATTAAAAGCATTTGTTGTAAACCATCCCGAAATTTGTGTGTTCGGTTATCACGATGCAGAAGAGTGGTTAACGGCTGATAGCTAGCAGTTTATCTTTTGGTTTTAATCAATTGATTCACGCGATACATGAGCACAATACTCAAACAAGAAACCCCGACTACGACATAACCTACGATGTCGTAGTTCATGAGTGGGCTATTTTTGTGTTCTTGGTAAACGATTAAACCAGCTACTGCAGCGGCGATTCCCCCTGAGATTTGCTGAATAGAGGAGTTGATACTCATAAAAGCACCTCGATCTTTTCCTTCAGGTACCGCACTTGTTAGGGCAGAGGAAGGTACCATTCGACTCATGATTCCAAACATCATTAAAATGTTGATCAGCATAACTAACCAAAGCGGAATTTGCGCCATATTAGTATAAACTACACAAACGAGCATCAGCCAGAAAGAAGCAATGCTAAAAAGGAGGTATTTATTCATTTTGTCGCTTAGTTTACCAATAAAAGGCATAAACACGAGAGAGGTAACACCGGAAACCATAAAGAGTAGCGGCAATTGATCGGGGTGTACGCCTAAGTTATTTACGGCAAATATGGTTCCGAAGGGCATCATCATAAAACCACCAACGGACAAAAAAGTAGTTGCAACAAAACCGATGCGATATTCTTTGTTTTTGAGGGTATTCCACAAGTGAATCAGTGGTTTGTTTTCTTGTTGTAGTGCCAAATGTGCATTAACTGGACGCAGGTAAAGGAAAATAAGCAGAGCGATAACAATGGAGAGTGCGACAATTAGGAAAAAAGGCGCTTCCCATACCCATTTATTGGCGATGTAAAGACCGATGGGAATGCCCAATACTTGGCTAGCTCCGAATCCCATTTGGATGAATCCCATCACGCGTCCACGTTGCTGTAGGCTAAAAATATCCGTGATAATTGCCATGGAAATGGAACCTATTACCCCGCCAAATAAGCCCGTAAAGATGCGAGCAGCAACTAAGGTTTCATAAGAGTAGGACAATCCACAGAACAGTGTTCCAACAATAAAACCGATATAGAAGAACATCAATAATTTCTTGCGATCAAATTTATCGGCGAATCCAGCAGTTAATAAGCCCGAGGCTCCAGCACTAAAGGCGTATGCCGACACCGCAATTCCAAAATCTTGCGTATCCATAGCCAAACTCTTTAGCAGTAAATCTCCCAAAGGAGCCATGACCATAAAGTCTAAAACGACAGTAAATTGAGTAATAGCGAGTATAAAGATGACAAACTTTTCATACCTTGAAAAAGGTACCGTTAACTTTGTTTCCATAATTGAATGTTCTAGATGAGGCGCTTACTTTTTTGACCTTGTGTTTATCAAAAAAGAAAAAAGCATGCAAATATAGTGCTTTAATAGGTGGCAATACTAGTTCGCTTAGTCTCGAACTTGCTATTTAGAATTAGATAAAATAGCAAGCACAAGAGTTGAAGCTGTTTCACACCCAAGAAATAGGCTATAACAAGAGACATGATAAATGGATACAAAAAACAGAAAAGAAGTTCAAGCTAGTTCTACTGTTAGCTTACAAAAATAAACTACTATTTGTCACTAAAAAGATAGAAGAACAATTTAGTAAACACAGGTTTTAAGCTGTGTTTTGATGACAAATAGTAGTAAAAATAATGAGATCTTGAAGCGGGTATAAAGAACTCTAGCAGTTTGCATTTGGTCAACATCTCGATTTTTTAACATTTCTTCCTTTTCCCGGAGTATGTCGACCAAGCAAACCACTACTTTATACTTCTCAAAAAACGTACCTATTTCGAATTATTTAGGGGAAAAAAGGGATGATTATTTGAAATACATATGGAAAACGCGATTTTAAAGCCTAAGTATTTGATCTTTTTATTTTTGTAGTGGACAAAGCGAACAACCTATAGAATCATTTTGTACTTTGTGCACTCAATGTGCAATACGATGGCAGATACAAAAGAACAAGAGACGGAACACTATGAGGCACTTCGCATATATACGGAGGAAACCATATTTGAAACGGCCTATCCAGGGCGTCCCTATCGTCCTAAGCGATCTTCTATATTATTTGTATACAAGGGAAGGGTACGCATGAAGGAACAAATTCAAGAAATTGAAGTGAGCAGTGCTTCCTTTCTCTTAATCAACACCAAATACGTCTATGAGATTTTAGAGATTGAACCTCATACACAATTTCGCCTGATGGGATATGATCGCGATTTTGTAGAGCACAGTACTTTTCAGCTCAATCGTGTAAAAGTCTACAAAGACCTGAAAAATCAATTGAAACGTATTTTTACTATTCCAGCACAGGAGTTTGCCGTATTTTGGAACAACCTTGCATTGTTGACTTATTATACCCAACATTACAAGGAGATTGCCTATGCAGAGCAGATTATCCAGAACTATTTCAACGTCATGTTGTATCATTTGGTTAGCATCGTCACTCCTTTGCACGAAGAACAAGTACAGCAACTCAATCGGCAAGAAAAATTGGCCTACGATTTCTTTCATTTGGTTTCCGATCACTATTTGCAAGAGAAAAGTGTTCAGTTTTATGCGGATGCTATGCATATTTCTATCCGTTATCTCAGTGCCGTTGTAAAAGAAGTAGCACAGCGCACGCCCAATCAAATTATTAGCGAATTTATTCTCAATGAGGCTAAAGCACAGCTGAGTACATCAACAAATTCGCTCAAAGAAATTGCGACAACCTTGCATTTTAGCGATCAATATGCCTTTACTCACTTCTTTAAAAAACATCAAAACATGAGTCCAACGCAATATAGCGCCTCGTTTAATAGTGTGAAATAGTACTTTTGAACATCTTATTGATAATTTCAATCATTGTGCCTGCTTTCGATAGCTTTTAACTTTGTCAGCCTAAAACAAAGGAAAGAATGAAAAGTAAATGGCGCACAATTTTTGGTGGTTTTGCCGGTTTATTGCTTTCGACTACTTGGGGATACGGACAGCAACTTCCCAAAAAACTAACAGTAGAAGAAACTATAGAGCTAGCATTAGCCAATCATCAACAGTTGAAAATCAGTGCTCAACAAAAAAATATTGCCAATCAACAAACCCAAATAGCCCAACTAGCCCAACTTCCGACAATTGGTGTTTCTGCAACAGCAGCTTATTTGGGGGATGCCTTAATTCTCGATAGAGACTTCTCTAAAGTAACGACAACAGACATACCGCATTTTGGCAATTCTTATGCTATTCAGGCATCGGAACTTCTATACAAAGGGGGAGCGATTAAAAAATCCATTGAACTTGCGAAAATTGGTGAACAATTGGCCGAGTTGGATTGGATGAACGACCAACAAAGCATTAAGTTTTTAGTGATTTCCAACTATTTAGACCTTTATAAGCTCATCAATCAGCAACAAGTCTATCAGAATAATAAACAACTGGGACAGATTCGATTGGAAAATGTCAAGCAGTTTTACAGCCAAGGAATGTTGACGCGTAATGAAGTCATTCGCGCCGAGTTGGCGTTGCAAAACATCGATCAAGCGCTGTTGGTGGTCAACAATATGCTGTCGATTGTCAACTACAATTTAGCAATTGCCTTGGGATTAGATACGCAAACGAAAATTCTACCTTCCGAAGGTATGGAAGAAAAAGAACTGCTAGGAATGTATGAGGAGTATTTGAATGTTGCTTATGCGCAACATCCAACCTTAAAACTATCGGATCAAGCGGTAGTTGTTGCCGATAAAAAAATTGAGCTAGCCAAAACGGATCAATATCCTGCTCTAGCTGCAGTGGGAGGCTATTCGATGAGTAGACCGATGACGACGTCAACCCCAGTTTTAGATATGTATACCAATACATGGCAGGTTGGGGTATCGTTAAATTACAGCTTGGACAATTTGTATAAAGCACCTAAAAAGATCAAGTTAGAACGCTTGCAAAAACAAAAGGCGGAAGAGACCAAAGTATGGGCGATGCAACAAGTTGAAATGAGCGTACACGCCGCTTATACTAAATACGAAGAATCAATTCAGCAGGCGAGTTTACTACAAAAAAGCCAGCAGTTGGCCCAGGAAAATTACCGCATTATTGAGTCCAAATACTACAACCAATTGGCGATTCAAGCGGAAATGACAGACGCTACAAATGCCAAACTCGAAGCAGAATTGAACTATGCTAACGCTCAGATACAAGTACTTTATCAATACTACAGTTTAGTAAAAGCAACGGGAACGTTGTAAGAAACGAACGACTATTCACATGGAACAAACAGACAATACTACTACAGCACCTACGGAAACACAACCGAAAAAAAGTGGTCCGATTACCATTAATCACAAGCAAGAAGTCACTAAAAAGCGAAAAATTATTTTGCTAAATACCTTGACCTTTTTGGTTATTGCCTTTGCTTTTTATTGGCTATTAACCAAATACTTTCACATTGGAGATAAGGATTATACCGAATCAGCTCAAGTAGAGGAGTATATTAATCCGATTAACACTCGTGTTTCGGCTTATATTAAAGAAATTCGATTTATTGAACACCAAAGCGTAAAACAGGGGGATACGTTGGTTCTTTTGGATGACAGTGAGATCCGCACCCAAGTAGAACAAGCGGAGGCGGCGTATTTAAGTGCGCTTGCCGCCAAAGAAGTTACGCTATCCGCTAGACAAACGGCAAGTAATTCGATTGGTGTTTTTGATTCGAATATACAAGGAGCACAAGCGCGTTTGTGGAATGCGGAGCAAAATAAAAAACGCTTTCAACACTTAGTTGATGCGGAGGCCGTAACCCAACAACAATACGATCAGGTGAGTACAGAGTATGAAGCAGCGAAAGCGGCCTATGAAGCCTTAAAAAAGCAACAAACCACCTCGCGATTGTCTGTGTCAGAAATAGATACGCGATTGGCGTTAAACGAGGCCGATATCAAACGCACCAAGGCGATGTTAGATATGGCGCAACTCAATTTGTCTTATACGGTGATTCGCGCCCCTTATGACGGAACCATAGGCAGACGATATATCAGCGTCGGCCAACTGCTCAACCCAAGTCAGCAAATTACAACTATCGTACGCGACAACGATAAATGGGTAACTGCGAACTTCTTAGAATCGCAAATGCCCGATATCCAAATCGGAACAATTTTAACCATGACAGCTGACGCAGTACGTGGAGTGCAATTTGAAGGGGTTGTGACAGCTATTTCAGCTGCAACAGGCAATCGTTATTCTAGCATGCCAACAGACAATTCAACGGGTAATTTCGTTAAAGTACAACAGCGCATTCCCGTGCGTATTGAGTTTACTCCAGCAAATAAAGAAGAAGAAATTAACCGCTTAAAAGCGGGAATGAATATGAACGTCCAACTCAAAAATAAGTAGTACAACCACCAATTTATGTATAATCAAGGTTTATTTCACTCCTGGGTTCCCAAACCTGTTATGTTATTGCTTCTTGTGGTAATTGCACTGATTTTCTTTGGTGTAAGCGCCATTTATACACCCAATATTACCTTTCTGGTAGGGAGTACAGGGGCAATGAGTGAGTATTATTTATGGGCAAATTATGCGAGTGTAGTAGGCATGGGAACGGTTATGCCCTTGATTGTCCGCATCAAAGCTCGTTTTCGAACCAAAGAAATTTTAGTGGGCAGTTTAACGGGAATTGCACTTTTGTATATGGTGATGGGAACTACTCATCAGCCACAAGTAATTATTGGCGCTTCCTTTTTAATCGGCCTATTTAAAATGCTCGGTATGATGGAAGTTGTACTTCCTTTGATGTTTATTTTATCAAAAGATGGCAATAGAGGCCGGTTTTACAGCATTTTCTATACTGCCGTTTTGATTGTCACCCAAATCGCAGGATACTATATAACCAAAATATCCTACTATTCTAATTGGCAATTTGCCTATTTGCTTTACGCCTCTTTGTGCTTATTAACTGCACTACTGTGTTTGCTCTTTCAACACAATCAGCGCTTTATGCGAAAAGTGCCTTTGTTTTACATCGATTGGATAAGCGTATTGTTGTATGTCAGTGCCTTTATGATTTTGGGGTATATCTTGGCCTTTGGCAAACAACAAGATTGGTTTAATTCTCTGCATATTCAATACGCAACAGTGTCTTTTGTACTCTTGGCTTTTGTTTTTTTCTTTCGACAACAGCTGTTGACTCGTCCCTTTTTGTCTCTAAAGGCATTTAAAAAGAACAACGTGAGACATGGTATTGTGATGCTATTCTTTTTGGGGATGTATTTAGCAACCACCAACTTACAAAATACATTTGCAATGGGGGTATTGCGCTATAATGCGTTGACTAACGCATCGTTGAATATGATGATGATTCCCGGGCTAATCGTTGGTGCTATTATCGCTTACCAATGGTTCAATCGCCTCATCCCCATCCGTATGTTGACTTTCGTTGGGTTTGCTTCCTTTATGTTGTATACGGTCATGATGTACTTCTTTATGGTGCCTGAACTAAATTATGAGCTGTGGCTCTTGCCGATGTTTTTCAAGGGCATGGGAATGAGTATTTTGTTTATTGTGATTTGGTACTACACACTAGATCAATTGGATATCCCTAGCTTGTTGAGTTTAATAGGTTTCGTATTGTTGTGGCGTACGTTTATTTCTTTGGGGATTTTTAGTTCGCTATTTACGTGGTTGCAATACAAACTACAAGTGCAGAGTTTGAATAACCTCGCCTTGTATTTGGATGATGTTTTACTGATTCAATCTGGTGGAAATCTCAACCTTAGCATCGTACAACTCAATGCAATTCTCGCATCAAATAAAATTATTTTCGGCTTTTTAAATATACTGGGTATAGGTATTTTACTCTATGCGTTGTTTCACCATTACGGGCGTACAAAAGATGTATTAACGCGAATCCGTATGTCTAAAATTGGACAGCTGTGGATTAGTGCTAAAGATAGAGAAAAGATTGAGGAAGATCTAGGTAGGTAGTTTTGGTGTTTGGCTTTTGGTGAGCCCACAATTTGTAAGAAAAATATCCTTGTATGAGAAACGATGAAATACTTTTTACAAATTAAAAATCGATTAATTCAAGTTTTCATTTTTCCTTCTCTACTTTGTATATCCATCAGGAAAGAATTATATACCCACTTTTTTCACTATTTAGTAGCTAAAGTAACAGAATGCGTTTTGCTTTATGATAGGATAATTATTTTAATATCCCATATGTATACCTATTACTTTGAAAAATTAGATGTTTGTCAAAATGCTAGAAGTGTAACTAAAGATATTTATCAACTTAAAAAATGAGGTAAAAATATAAAAGCATAGTAAAAAGAATATTTTTAATTACAAGATATCTTGCTTTGTAAAAGATTAATCTACCCAAAAGGCAAACAACAAAAGCCGAAAGCCGAAAAAATCAAACAATCACTTCATAGCCAAATCTACCTATTGCGATTAGCATAATAAATAAGAACACATAGCGCACCCATTGTTGTCCCTTTAGGATGGCTAATTTGGCGCCGCAATACCCACCAATTCCGTTGCAAACGGCCATAGGAAGAGCCACGGACCAGATGATCTGTCCTTTTAATAAGAATAGGCAAATGCTTCCTAAATTGGTAAATAGATTGATGAGTTTAGCGTATGCAGAAGCTTTAAAAAAGTCGAACCCGATTAAGAAGACGAATCCCATGATAAAGAAGGTTCCCGTTGCGGGACCAATAAATCCATCGTAAAAACCAATAAGCAATGCGATGATGATGCCATAGGTATATCTTTTTTTGGCCGTTATTTCAGTTAAATGTTTCTTTGTAAAGTCTTTTTTAAAATAGGTGAACACCCAGAGTAGAACGAGAATGATGAGCAGTAGGGGTTTCATAAAGTCGTTGTTTACTATCGTTAGCGTATACGAGCCGAAAAAGGCACTTGCGCAAGATAGGATGGCCAGCAGTAAAAAATACGACCATTGAATTTTGGTTCGCTTGAGGTATTGGAGTACAGCAATAGCCGTTCCTGAAAAAGCGGGTATTTTTAGTGTACCAATAACAGAAGATACGGGAAGTGCAGGCAGTAAGGCAAGCCCTAGAGGCGTTTGAATTAGTCCACCGCCGCCAGCAATAGCATCAATGAAGCCAGCACAAAAAGCAACTATACACAGATAGAAGATAATATCAAGTTCCATACAATACAAAATAACCTATGTTATTTCGTGCGTAAAGGTAGTTCATCTATTGGTTTAAATGGAGAGAATTTACAATAAATTCTGCCCTTTTTTCGACAGAAGTATAGGGTACCTCTAGGAGTTGATACCCAAATCTTTGGTAGGTAAGTTGCATGGTTTCATAAGTTCGAACAGCGAGTTCAAAGTCTTGCTTACGCTCTGTGTCGTTTTGATAAATTGCCTGCCAAGGAGGAAAAATAAAAACCAGAGGAGCATAGATTGTCGCTTGCGCTAGGTCGAGGTGGAGGGGAGAGATAAGGAGTTCTTCTAGGGTGGCATAACCAATACTATCGAGTAAGCCGCGATCAAAGAAAGTAAGCACATCTTTCGATTGCTTGTGGTAATCAGTCTGTGATTGATGGAGCATTTGTTCAAAAAAAAGCTGTTTATTCAGCCAAGGAAGTGCTTCCCCTCCTTCTTGCATTTGCTGTTTGATGATAGCACGTCCCACTTCAGGAACTGTGGTGTATCCCATTGAGGCAAGAGCTTCAAGCACAGACGACTTCCCGCTGCCAGGACCACCGGTGAAAATGTAAAATTGACTCATATTTTTGATTAATCAGTTGATTGAGAAAAAGAGAAAAGCCTTTTCCTGGGAAAGAAAAGGCTAATTCATTTGTTGTTTGTTGTTTTTGCTATTTCTAGCGGGCTATTTTGGGTATTATTGTTTTCCTCAGAATGTCAAAAATAAATTATTTTTTGAACTGTGTTACGGTAATTTTAAATAATTTTTATATTTAACATTGTACAAAGATGATGCCAAATTTATTTTTATCATACTTTGTATTGCAATCCTGTTGCAAAGAGGCGGGAATATGTATTATAATTAAAAAACTCTTGCTATTTTTGTAGGGATGAAACAATACAATTACATAGTATCTTTACTTTTAGCGATAATCGTTTTGGTTATTTCGTTCTATCCATGTGCGGATAGATATGTTTCATCTGTGCCCCAAGTGGAGAATGTGGCAGATCATGTGACCGAAGTAAATCACAGTTCCGATGCGCTTGATGCATGTTCTCCGTTTTGTGCATGTGTATGTTGTGCTGTATCAGTGAACATAAGCTTATCGCTTTACGTACTTGATATTCCTGTGCAAACGATTCGTACAGCGAAAACAATACACCCTTATCCTTTTGTAGAAAGCCTCGTTTATCACATCTGGCAACCGCCTAAGCTCGTATAAATTTATCGATTAATGAACGTGAACCTCCTTAGAGGTTAACACTTTTATTACCCTTTATATTTATACCAAGATGCTAGATAAAATCATTCAATTTAGTATCCGAAACAAATTCATTATAGGACTCTTTGTGCTGGGAATCATCGCAGTAGGAAGTTATTCTTTGATGCATTTGCCTATGGATACACAGCCTGATATTACGAATAATCAGGTGCAAATTATTACGAGCTCACCTACTTTGGCAACGCAAGAGGTAGAGCAGTTTATTACTTATCCCATTGAACAAGCGGTAAAACCTATCCCTAATATTACCGAACTCCGCTCGATCAGTCGCTTTGGCTTGAGCGTAGTTACCGTTGTTTTTACAGAAGATACCGATATTTATTGGGCGAGAAATCAGATTAACGAAAATCTGAAAGCCGCAGAGGAAGTAATTCCCAAAAATGTAGGAACGCCTGAGTTGGCTCCTGTTAGTACGGGCTTGGGAGAAATATATCAATATGTTGTTTATCCCAAAGAGGGGTATGAAGATCAATACAACAGTATGGATTTGCGTACCATTCAAGATTGGATTATCAAACCTCAATTAATTGGGGTAAAAGGTGTCGCAGAAGTCAACACTTTGGGGGGACATTTGAAACAATATGAGGTGGCTGTACAGCCTGATCGTCTCAAGAGCATGAATACTTCCATTCTTGAAATTTTCGACGCTTTAGAACAAAATAACGAGAATACGGGGGGTGCTTATATTGACAAAAAGCCCTATGCTTATTTTATTCGCAGTATAGGGATGGTTCAGTCGATGGAGGACATAGAGAAAATCGTAGTTAAAACGGTAAATGGTTCGCCAATTTTAATACGTGATGTAGCGGAAGTGAAAATTGGGAGTAGCATTCGCTATGGAGCCGTAACCAAAGACGGAAAAGGCGAGGATGTGAGTGGCATGGTGATGATGCTAAAAGACGCGAACACACAGGAAGTGGTGAAATTGGTCAAGGAAAAAATGACGCAAATCGAAAAAACTTTGCCTGAAGGCGTTGCCATTGAATCGTTTATAGACCGTACCAAACTCATTGATAAAACCGTAAATACCATTAAAACAAACCTAGTAGAAGGGGCGTTGATCGTTGTGTTTGTTTTGGTTTTACTCTTGGGAAATTGGCGTGCTGGGTTGATTGTGGCTTCGGTGATTCCCTTGTCTTTGTTGTTTGCCATTAGTTTGATGAAGCTGTTTGGCGTTAGTGGAAACCTCATGAGTTTGGGGGCAATAGATTTCGGTTTGATCGTCGATGGTGCAGTTATCATAGTTGAGGCTATTGTCCATCGACTGCATTTGGGGAAAAACAGAAAACTATCTCAGCAGGAAATGAATGCGGAAGTGTATACTGCAGCTTCCAAAATACGAACAAGTGCTTCTTTTGGAGAAATCATCATTCTGATTGTGTATTTGCCAATTTTAGCCCTAACGGGTATTGAAGGTAAGATGTTTGGTCCCATGGCGATGACGGTGTCCTTTGCAATTCTAGGTGCTTTTATTCTGTCGTTGACCTATGTTCCAATGGCTTCTGCTTTGTTTTTAAAGAAAGAAGCAGGAAAAGTAAAGCCGAATTTTAGCGATAAATTAATCGACAAATTGTATAGTGGATACAAACCTATTTTAGAAAAAGCCTTCCAAGTGAAGCGCCTGGTTTTAGTGGTTGCTTTTGGATTATTTGCCCTGGCTTTGGTTGTGTTTAGCAAAATGGGAGGTGAGTTTATTCCAACCTTGGACGAAGGAGACTTAGCGACGCATATTATTATTTCATCGGGTAGTTCCCTATCACAAGAAATCGAAACGACCACTAAGGCCGAACAGATCTTAATGGAGCAATTCCCCGAGGTAAAGATGGTGATTTCTAAGATCGGAAGCGCTGAAATTCCAACAGATCCCATGCCTATGGAAGCGGCGGATATGATTATTGTCTTGAAAGACAAAAAAGAGTGGACGTCGGCCAAAACAAAACAAGAGCTCATCGATAAAATGGAGGCTGCCTTGGAAGAGATTCCCGGTGTAACGACTGAATTTTCACAGCCGATTCAAATGCGTTTTAACGAATTGATGACGGGTGTTCGCAGTGATGTAGCGATCAAAGTATTTGGAGAAGATTTGGATCGATTGGCGAGTATTGGGGACGAAATCAATGGGATGATTGCTGACATACCTGGGGTTTCTAGTCCAAAATTAGAACGCGTAACGGGATTGCCACAAATTTCCATTAAGTACGACAAAGATAAATTGGCGCTTTACGGATTGAAAATTGCCGATATCAGTCAGATTATTCGCGCGGGATTTGCAGGTGAAACAACCGGCTTGGTGTATGAAGGAGAAAAGCGATTTGAATTGGTCGTGCGCTTAGACCAAGAGTCGCGATCGGATATTGAAAATTTAAAAAACTTCTTTATTCCTTTGGCAGATGGTCAGCAAATTCCGTTGAGCCAGGTTGCAGAGATCGACTATGAAGATGGTCCACAGCAAATTAGCCGTGAAGACGGACGACGACGCATCGTGTTGGGATTCAACGTAAAAGAACGCGATGTGAAAAGTGTAGTACACGATATTCAGGCGCGTTTGGACGAGCGATTAGAACTTCCAGAGGGTTATTATATTACCTATGGTGGACAATTTGAAAATTTAGTAGAAGCAACCAATCGCCTGATGATTGCTGTCCCAATTGCTTTGGCGCTCATCTTTGTATTGTTGTATTTCACGTTTAAGTCTGTCAAGCAATCCCTAATCATTTTTACAGCCATTCCGCTCTCTGCAATAGGAGGCGTTGCAGCCTTGTGGTTGCGCGATATGCCGTTTAGTATCTCCGCTGGGGTTGGATTTATCGCCCTATTTGGAGTAGCCGTTTTAAATGGTATTGTACTAATCGGTCAATTTAATCAATTAAAAGAACAAGGTATGGGACTATATGAACGCATTATAGAGGGGACTAAAATTCGCTTGCGCCCCGTTTTGTTGACCGCTTCTGTGGCATCCTTGGGATTCTTACCTATGGCTTTGAGTACTAGTGCCGGTGCAGAAGTGCAAAAACCATTAGCAACAGTGGTGATCGGAGGATTAATTACCGCAACATTATTGACTTTAATCGTGTTGCCAATTATCTACTATTACGAAGAAAGAGGTTTTGGAAAGCGAAGCAAAGGAACGTCTAACACAAGTGTTGTTTTGACGCTTTTCTTTGGTTTGACTGCTGGATTTGCACAAGCTCAAAATCCATCCCAAAACACGGTGATAACGAAAATTTCACTGGAACAAGCTTTAACGTTAGCCCGTGAAAATAACCAAGGACTAAAAGCAGCAAAGGCCCATGTTTTAAGTCAGGAGCAACTCGTTAAAACCGCCTATGACATTCCCAAAACAGATGTATCGATGGGATTTGGCTATTTGAACGGCAAAGGACAGAAAGACGTTAACCTAACGGTGAGTCAGTCATTTAGTCCGTTTACCTATAGCAAAAAGAAGCAAGTATTGCATAAAGATTACGAAAGTGCAGAACTGCAAATGCAAGGAAAAACGATTGGCATTGAATATGAGATTCGACAAACCTGGGAAAATATCCTGTACGCACAGTCTAAAAAGAAGTTGTTGGAACAGCAGTTTACCTTGCTAAAAGCCTTTTCAAAATCGGCCAAATTGCGCTATGAAACAGGAGAAACAACCTTGATGGAAAGCAATGTCGCACAAGCGAAAGAACAGGAAATCAGTGTATTGCTTACGCAGAATGCAACGTTTTTACAAAATGAAAAATCAAAAATTAAGGCCTATTTGAATTTGGAAGTCGATTTTGAATTGATGGAGGAGGCGCTAAAATACGACAAGCACAATCCGTTGGAAGTGTTTGATTTAGAAGAAAACAACAGTCTACAAGTAGCAAAAAAGGAGATTGAACGCATAGAAGCAATGCGCAGTATGGAACGATCGCTCTTGTTGCCCGATATTACTTTGGGCTATGCGATAGAATCCGAAGCAGGATTGCGCGCCAATGGTACAAATTACGGAAGAGAGTTGCGCATTCCTAGCTATACCCTAGGAATCTCAATTCCCCTTTTTTTTGGTAGTCAATCAAAAAAGATAAAAGCGATGAACTACAGTATTGAACAGGTGAGTTTGGAGAAAGAATACCTTCAAAAACAACTGTCCGAAGCAGTACAACAGCAATTGGAAATTATCAACGCACAGGAATCTGTCATCGACTATTACCAGGAGAGTGCATTGCGCAATGCCTCTATCATTCAGGATCACGCTAATAAATCCTATAACAACGGTGATATTTCCTATGTAGAATACATACAGTCAATGGAAACAGCATTGAACATTCAGATTAATTATTTAGATGCGGTATTACAATACAATTTAGGACACAATACACTTCATTATTTAGTGAACCAATAATTCGAATTTAACATGAAAAGAATATATATCGCTTTGCTTACCTTAGGTAGCTTGTCATTTGTAGGCTGTCAAGATAAAAATCAAAAGGTAGCTTCCGAATTTGCACAGGAAGAAACCCATACAGATGATGAAAACGCCAGTAAAGAGGTGGAATTAACTACGGCTCAAAAGAAGGCGGCAGGAATTGTTATGGGACAACTGGAGGACAAAAACCTATCCGATGTGATTAAAGTCAACGGACAAACTGAGTTACCACCACAAAATCAAGCTGATGTAACCACTTTTTTGAGTGGTACAATTACGCAGATTATGGTCAATATTGGAGATAGAGTTAGCAAAGGACAAGTATTAGCCGTTGCAGATAGTCCAGCGTACATCAAATTACAAGAGGATTATCAGATTTCAAAAAACAATTTGGAGTATTTACAGTTGGAGTACAAAAGGCAGGAAACCCTTCGTGCAGAAAATGTCAATTCAGAAAAAACCTATCAAAAAACAAAGGCCGAATTACACATAGAGAAGTCGAGGTACCAATCCCTGACCAATCAATTGGCCTTGGTGGGCACGGGATCTGCACGATCTTTAAAGATTGTTGCGCCTATTACGGGCAATGTAGCAACGATTCCCATTCGCATTGGAACGAATATTACCAATGGTCAAACCTTATTCACCCTCGTTGACAATTCCAAAATCCACTTGGATTTAAAGATTTACGAAAAAGATCTTCCCTATGTACACGAAGGGCAAAAAGTGTCTTTTAACTTGACGAATATCAACCGATCCGAGGTTACTGCAACGATTTTTAGTATTGGAAAAGCGTTTGAACCAGGTACAAAAACCGTAATAGCACATGCTTCCATCGATCAGGTACACGATAATTTGATACCTGGTTTGTACGTCAATGCTTTGATTGACGTGGGAGCAAATACCGTAAAGGCACTGCCAAATCAAGCGATTGTAAAAGCAGATGGAAGGGAGTTTATCTTTATTGCTGAAGAGGCGGGAGAACACGAAGAGCACTTTCACTACAAACGCGTGGAGGTCAAAACAGGAGTAAAGGAGTTGGGGTATACCCAAGTTGATATTCTCGAAGCTTTGCCCAACCAATACAGCATCGTAACCCAAGGGGCATATTATTTGCAAAGCCATTTGATTAAGAACGAAGGCGGAGGAGGGCATAGCCACTAGTAGTAGCGATTGCTTGTAGAAGCAAAGAGAATGTCTACAAAGCATGTAGAATAAAACCCTTTTGTACTTAGCCTTATAAAGAGAAAATAACACTGTATTTAAAACTTTAGGCTGATTTCTGGCAGGGTAATGAAACAAAGAACCGATTGTAAATGCAGTATTTACAATCGGTTTTTTATATTAGTTTTCTGCGTTTTCTACTAGTTTTAACCGTTCACTGTCAATCAATTCTTGCCTTCGTTTGGCGTAATTTCCAAATCTTCAGCTAAAACACAAAAAGAATTACCTTATCTCATAGCGAAAGCCCTAGAAATAATTAAATTTGTACATCAATTTTTAAATGAGGAACCTATCATGCTTTCAAATCGCTTTAGATTAAATGAAATGTTGGTGTTATTGTACCGACTATTTTTGGCCTTCTTTTTTTACTTTATCGCACGCGTTTTATTCTATTTTTACAATAGCGATTTACTTGCCGTAGATTCGGTCGGACAGTTTTTGAAGTTAGCCTATCACGGATTGACATTTGATCGCATGGCCATTTTTTATGTCAATGGTTTATTTATCCTATTGTCGATTGTGCCTATTTTTAAAAGCACAAGCAAAGGGTATCAAAAAGTAGTATTTTGGAGCTATATTATTCCTAATTTATTGGCATATGCCACCAATTTCATCGATTTTATCTACTATCGCTTTATCTATGCACGTACGACGATAGCTGTTTTTGATAGCTTAGAACACGAATCAAATAAAGGGCAGTTGTTTTTTAACTTTTTGATCAACTATTGGCATGTATTTGCTTTGTGCATTGGTCTTTGTGTTTTGTGGGTTTACCTGTACAAACGCGTAAAATTCACCCGACCACTTGAATTGCCAACGAAAAAGAACTACTTCCTTTCTAGTGCTGTTATCTTTGTTGCCGTTGCCGTTGGATTTATTGCAGGTGTGCGCGGAGATTTAAAGAAAACAACTCGACCGCTTAATATTATTGATGCCAATCGTCATGTAGAGAAGCCAGAACATGCAGATATTGTGTTAAATACGCCTTTTGCCATTTTGCGCACCATTGGTAAAACGAGTTTTAAAAAGGTGGAGTATATGGATGAAGCAACGTTGAATCAGTATGTTAGCGGAAGTAAACAGTATTCCTCAACAGCGCCTTCTACGCCAAATATTGTGTTGTTTATTACAGAAAGCTATGCAAGAGAATATGTTGGTGCTTTTAATCAAGACATGAATATTCCGAATTATCAAAGTTATACGCCTTTTATTGATTCTTTGGCCCAACACAGTTTGATTTTTCCCAATGCATTTGCCAATGGATATAAGTCGATTCACGGGATGTCTTCTGTTATTGCGGGAATCCCGTCATTTAAAGATGCCTTTACGTCTTCGCCATTTCCGAAACAAAAAATAGAGTCGTTGGTTTCTACGCTCAAATCAAAGGGATATGATACCTCTTTCTTTCACGGAGCTCCTAATGGTTCAATGGGATTCTTGGGCTTTGGAAATATCTTGGGTTACGATCATTATTATGGAAAAACCGAATACAATAACGATGAGGATTTTGATGGTACTTGGGGAATTTGGGATGAACCTTTTTTCCAATACATGCGTCAAACCTTAAATGAAAAGAAAGGTCCTTTCTTTGCGACCTTATTCACGGTTTCCTCACATGAACCATTTCATGTACCTGCGGAGTATGAAGGGAAATTCCCTAAAGGAAATCAGCAAATTCACCAAACAGTAGGTTATACAGACTATGCATTCAAGCGTTTCTTTGAAGAAAGCAGCAAAGAACCGTGGTTTGAGAACACTATTTTTGTCATTACTGCAGATCATACCAATCAAATTGATTACGATGAATACCGCAAGCTAGTCAATCGTACAGCAGTGCCTATTTTGTTCTATACTGCAGATGAACGCTACAAAGGAGTAAACAAAGAATTGGCCCAGCAAATTGATATATACCCCACCTTATTGGATATGATTGGATACGATAAACCATTTAGAAGTTGGGGGAGAAGTTTGTTGAATGATACAGTAGTTCAGCCGTTTACAATTAATTATGGAGCAAATGAATACACCTATCAAGAGGGGAACTATATCGTTCGATTCAACGGAAAAGAGGTAACGGGTTTTTATGCCATTGATGATAAGGGATTGGAACACAATTTAATCAAGCAGAAAAACAAAGAGATGGAAGCAATTGAGATGAAGTGTAAAGCCTTTGTTCAAGACTATTTTAACCGTATTATCGATAAGCGATTAGACAAGTAAAAGCGGTCATGGGAAACCGAAGCGAAGTATAGGTTCATCCAAGGCCAAAAACAAATATAAACTTGAGGAAGATGAAGAATAGAGCGGAGGCAAGAGAAATAGTTTAAACTAAAAATATAGAACACAAGTAATTTGCGTACTTCTTTTATCAGAAGATCTTCTCTTTTGTTCGCTAACCGCTTTATATAGAAACGAGTAAATTTTAAAGTTATTTTACGACTTCTAAAATTAGAAGAATCGTTTGAAAAGTTGTACTTTTGCCAAGTTTTATTCTTTACAACACAACAAAAACACATAAATGAGACAAGCTAAGTATATTTTCGTGACAGGGGGCGTTACGTCATCCTTAGGAAAAGGAATTATAGCAGCATCGCTAGCAAAATTGTTGCAGGCGAGAGGTTATTCGACGACAATTCAAAAATTTGATCCTTACATCAACGTGGATCCAGGAACGTTAAATCCGTATGAGCATGGAGAGTGTTTCGTAACGGATGACGGTGCAGAAACAGATTTGGATTTAGGGCATTACGAAAGATTTTTGAATGTACCAACTTCTCAAGCGAACA
Organism: Myroides sp. DF42-4-2; assembly: GCF_030326445.1. Classification (NCBI taxonomy): domain Bacteria; kingdom Pseudomonadati; phylum Bacteroidota; class Flavobacteriia; order Flavobacteriales; family Flavobacteriaceae; genus Myroides; species Myroides sp. DF42-4-2. Next base: position 22,729 of record NZ_JACAKI010000020.1, on the reverse strand, counting down.
ACGTAACAACAGGACGTGTGTATTTGTCTGTTATCGAGAAAGAGCGAAGAGGAGAGTTTTTAGGAAAAACGGTTCAAGTCGTTCCTCATATTACCAATGAGATTAAGGATCGTATGCAGTTGCTTGGTAAAACAGGTGATTATGACATTGTGATTACTGAAATTGGAGGTACTGTTGGAGATATTGAGTCTCTGCCTTATATAGAATCTGTACGTCAGTTGTTATGGGAATTAGGAGACAATAACGCAATTGTGGTTCACCTAACTTTAGTTCCTTACCTAGCAGCAGCGGGAGAGTTGAAAACAAAACCGACGCAACATTCAGTAAAAACGTTGATGGAAAGCGGAATCAAAGCTGATATCTTAGTTTGTAGAACAGAGCACAACTTAAGTTCAGAAATCCGTCAAAAATTAGCGCAATTCTGTAATGTAAAACCAGAGGCGGTAATCCAATCTATTGATGCGGAAACGATTTATGACGTGCCAAACTTGATGTTGCAAGAAGGATTAGATAAAGTGGCGTTAAAACGCTTAGATTTACCAGAAAAGCAAACGCCAGATTTAGTAAAATGGAATGAGTTTATTCACCGTTTAAAATTCCCGAATCACGTGGTTAACATTGGATTAGTAGGGAAGTACGTAGAATTGCAAGATTCGTATAAATCTATCTTAGAGGCCTTAGTTCACGGAGGAGCACAAAATCAAGCTAAAGTAAATATTATCACGATACAATCGGATCTAATTACGGCTGCAAATGTTGGAGATAAGTTGAAAAACTTAGATGCGATATTAGTTGCACCAGGATTTGGATCACGTGGAATTGAAGGGAAAATTGAAACAGTGCGATTTGCAAGAGAAAACAAAATTCCATTTTTAGGAATTTGTTTAGGAATGCAGATGGCGGTGATTGAATATGCGAGAAACGTATTGGGCTATCAAATGGCGAATACAACCGAAGTAAACGAGAGTACACAATTCCCTGTAATTACCTTTATGGAAGACCAAAAAGACATTACGGACAAAGGAGGTACGATGCGTTTAGGAGGATGGGATTGTAAGTTGAAAGAAGGTTCTAAAGTATTTGATATTTACGGAGAGAGCATGATCAATGAGCGCCACCGTCATCGCTATGAATTCAACAACCAATATTTAGAGGATTTCGAAAAAGCAGGCTTAACGGCTTCAGGTTGGAATCCAGAAACAGGATTGATCGAAATTGTAGAATTGGATACTCATCCATTCTTCGTTGGAGTTCAATTCCACCCAGAGTATAAAAGTACGGTAGCAAAACCGCACCCACTTTTTGTTCATTTTGTAAAAGCAGCTATTGATTTCAAATCCAACTAATCAATAGACTTTTTATATAACAAATTTTATCACTTACAAATTAAGTAATGGAAGGAAAAAAATTAGATCGTAACAGTATTATAGGCTTTGTCATTATTGCCGGATTGCTTGTTTGGTTGATGTTAAACAACATTAATAAAGAGCAAGAGTCAATAAAAAAAGATACTGAATTAGCAGAGAAAGAAATTGTAAAACAAGAACAAGCCGCTACGTTTGAGAAAGCACTAGAGGCACCTGTAGGAGATTCTTTACAAACAGAGCAAATTCGCGCTACATTCGGTCCTTTCGCTTATAGTGCCATGTTACCAGCAGCTAAAGGAGGAACTACAACTTTAAAATCAGATTTACTTACTCTTGAAGTTGATAATAAAGGTGGAAAATTATCTCAAGTTGTTGTAAATGATTTCAAGCGTTTTAGCAAAGATTCAAACGAAATTGTTGCTTTAATCAAAGATCACAACGCGAAATTTAATTTACAATTACACACGAATGATAATCGTGTTTTCAATACAGAAGACTTGTATTTTGAACCTACTTTGAGTAAAGAAGGGGATAATCAAGTATTATCTATGCGTTTAAAAGCTTCTGAAACAGCGTTTTTAGAGTATCGTTATGTATTAAAACCGAATGATTATATGCTTGATTTCTCTATCCGTACACAAGGATTGAGTAAAATTGTTGACGCATCTAAAACGCCAGAATTAAACTGGGAAATGAAAACGTATCGCAATGAAAAAAGTATTGCGTATGAAAATAGATATGTTCGTTTATACTATGAACACGAAAAAGGAAAAGACAACAACCTAAGTGAGTCTAGCAAAGATGATACAAAAGAGTTGAAAGACGTTTCTTATATCGCCTATAAGCAACACTTCTTTACTTCTGCCTTATTGACCGATAAGAATTTTGAAACAGCTACATTAAATACTAAAAATTTAGTGGCTGATGAAAAAGTAGATACCGTATTTACTAAACAATTTGCTAGTGTTATTCCATTAAACTATAGCAATGGAGAGTTAAACTATGATATGAACTGGTATTTTGGTCCATCGGATTTCAAAATATTAAAATCATATGACCGTAACCTAGACAATATCGTACCTCTTGGATGGGGAATCTTTGGATGGATTAACCGTTTCTTGTTTATTCCCGTATTTGGTTTATTGACTAGTTTCTTACCTTACGGTATTGGTATTATTGTATTGACAATTTTGGTTCGTTTATTTACTTCACCGTTGACTTATAAGTCTTATGTTTCTCAAGCGAAAATGAAAATGATTCGCCCAGAAGTGAATGAATTGAATGAAAAGTTCAAGAATGATCCAATGAAGAAGCAACAAGAGACAATGAAATTGTACTCTAAAGCAGGAGTGAATCCAATGGCAGGTTGTATTCCAGCCTTATTGCAGATTCCTATCTTCTATTCTTTGTTTCAATTCTTCCCGTCTTCCTTTGATTTGAGACAAAAGAGCTTCTTATGGGCAGACGATTTATCGTCTTATGACTCCGTGTTACAATTGCCATTTAATATTCCATTCTATGGTAATCACGTGAGTTTATTCCCATTATTAGCGTCAATTGCCATTTTCTTCTATATGAAGATGACCACGGGAGATCAACAAATGGCACAACCAACACAAGAAGGGATGCCAGATATGAGTAAAATCATGAAGATTATGATTTACATATCTCCGATTATGATGTTATTCTTCTTTAATAACTACGCATCAGGTTTATCGTTGTACTACTTCATCTCTAACTCGATTACAATTGGAATTATGTATGTAATTAAAAATCACATTGTAAAAGACGAAAAGATCTTAGCTACAATCGAAGAGAACAAAACCAAGAAGCGTCCACAAGGAAAATGGCAACGCAAAATGCAAGAAATGATGGAACAAGCGCAGGAACAACAACGCTTGAAAGATCAAAATAAAAAATAATACGAAGGTATTGATGTAAAACTCCTCTTTTAGAGGAGTTTTTTTTTATATAATAGTGCCGTATAGTGGGGTCTCCTATGGTGCAATCGAGGTTGTAAACCGCTCTTTATCTTTTGTTGCTAGTCGCGTTCTGCATGATTAAAACTATATTCCTACATCATTTTAAATTAACTTACAATATCCCCTTCCCATAATTGGAATAAAAAGGCACAAATGGGTTTGTTTTTCCTTCTGCCAACAACGCAAACAACTGTTATTGAGTTGTTTGTTGGGTTTTGTTTTGCTTTTGTTCGGGTCTTCTTCGATAAACATTCGTATTTACGGGGGTTTAACCTCGATTTACCGAAGCTGACTCGAAGATGACTCGAACAAGACCCGAATAAAAATCTAGCGAACGGATTGCAAATCCGCGCGATCGGGATTAGGCAATACCTAATGCAATATATATTTACTAGAAATAGGAATTGATTCTATATTATTGCTACTTTTGGTTAAATTTATATTTTATGAAAAAATTAATACTTTTTAGCTTTTTAGCAACTGCAACAATGATGAATGCGCCAATGCAAGCGCAAGACAAAGTGAAATTCACAAAAGAACAGTTAAAAATAATGGATGATATGCTTTTTGATGAAGTATTCGTCGGTGTTAGTTCTAAAAAGAATTCTACTCTTGTTCTTAAAGATGGGACCAAAAAGGTGGGATCAGTTACTGGAGTATCCAGAAAAAAAGGTCAAATTACAGCAATTAAAATGAAAGATGCTGCTGGTAAAAAAGTAGAATTCCAAGCGGATCAAATTGAAGAAATGTATTTACCTATTGCTGGATTTGTAAAAGGAGCTAAAGTAGCTAGCTATTTTGAGAATTCGCGTAATTGGGGTAGTAAAAATTTATCAAAATCAACCAATCCAGATGAAGTGTATGTAAGAAACATCACCGCCTCTTTAAAAAACAAAAAAGCGGAAAAGGAATACTTGATGCAATTGATCAATCCAAGCTTTAGTAGTCAAATAGAAGTATATGCAGATCCAATGGCTTCTGAAACATCCTCTATTAGCTTTGGTGGAGGACCTAGCATCGGTGGGGGAGTAATTAAATCCTATTACGTTAAAAAAGGTGAGGAAGTGATTTGGCTTAAAAAAGGAGAATTTGAAGAACACTACAATTTCCTTTTTGGAGACAACCAAGAATTTCTACAGAAATTCCCATATAACTCAATCAAATGGGATCACTTAAGCTATTTAATCGCTGAGTATACAAAAATGGCAGAAGAGAAAAACGCATAAGCGAAGCAGCTAAGGATGTCCAATAGGGCATCCTTTTTGCTTTTAAAAAGGTGAGATCATAGACATTGGGTTTTTCTGAACCCGTTTTTTGCTTAGTTTTAAAAGGAACTATCCGCTCTTGTTCAGTGTACGTCTAGAAGTTGAAGCAGTAAGTCTTAAAATTAGATATGTTGTAATATATTGATATATAGTTGTTTAATCTAATTTTATTGCGCTATATTGATTTGTCCACCCTTTTGTCCACCCCGTATTTTTTCATTTTTTTAACTAAAGAGATAATTTTACAAAAATTTGGTTCTTCATTTTTACTGGATTGCCAATTAAACTCGATCTCTATCCTATGAAAAAAGCACCCCTTACTTTTTTACTTCCACTATTTTTGTTGTGGAATGTTGTTCTTCATGCACAAACCTATCAACCGCTAAGTCTAGATGGGTTTAATGAAGATGTGATTGCCAATGGAATTGGAACCGCTGTGTCGAGTACAACAAATGATATAGATGGTGTATCCTATTGCCTTCGCAGTTTGGATTGGAAGTTAACCGCCGAATCACAACCAATGACAAGTGGCTTGCCAACGAATGGAAGCATTACTTCTCAAGACTCGACGACACCGAATTTGCTGTTTCAACTTCAAGATTACAGTAGTAATAATGTTATTCGGTTGAAAACTACTGTGAATACGATTACATCTAACGTAGGTGGGCAAGTAAAATCCCAAAATATCTACATTTTAGCTACTTCTACTTCTGGTTCTTCTGTTTTGGAATGTAAGGTGATTTTTGAAGATGATTCATTTCAAGTGATGAGCATTACTTTACCTGATTGGTACAATGGAACAAATCTGTCAGTTGCTTTTCAAGGATTTGGAAGAATCAATCGAATGAATAATATGTTGGAAAATTCAACAACCAACCCTAGATTGTATCAATTTCCGATACCTATTACGCTTGAAAATCAAACGAAAGCAATTAAGTCTATTGCGTTTTCGCATGTAGAAGGACAGGGAATTAGTAGTGTTTTTGGCGCCACAGCTGAGTTGGTTCCTTCTTGTCCGAATCCGACATCAATTATCATCAATCAAATTACTTCCTCTACGGCTAAGGCTAATATCACTCCACCGAACATAGCACCGGATAGAGGATATGATTTCCAAGTGAGAAGCTATGGAAATCCTAGCGATGGAAATACAGGATTCGTAGTAAGTGGATCTACTATTGCAAGCAATTTAACCGTTGAATTGCCGTTTTTAACTAGTGGAGAAACCTTCTATTTTTATGTGAGATCTAAATGTAGTACAACAGAATTTGGAGATTGGCTAGGTCCCTTTGTTTTCACTACCTTGTGTGAAACTCGAGGCGCTTTTATTGAAAATTTCGAGTCCCAACCTGTAGGGACAGTTAACAATGCTAGTTTGCCTGGGTGTTGGGGAAAAATCAGTACTGGTAATGGGTATCTATACACCAGTAGTGCTTCTGCTTATTCCGGAAATCACAGCTTATATTTATATAATAGCAACCAAAATACGGGTGATTTACTGGTGGTTTCTCCTCCAACAAATCAGTTGGGTAATGGAGGGTATCGCGTTCGATTTCGAGCGAGGAGTACAGCTTCTGCTCTATCAACCTTAAACGTAGTTACCTTAGAAGATCCCAATACGACTGTCGGAATGCAATCTTTAGCAACCATACCATTGACTACGTCATTCAAAGAGTATTTCGTCAATTTTCCGGCTGGAACGGCTAATTACTTTGGATTAGCCCATGGTTTGAACGATGTGTATCAAGCAATCTATATGGATGATATTCGTTTTGAACCTATTCCTTCGTGCCTTGTACCAACTGATTTGACTGTTTCAGCTGTAGGTTTAAACACTGCAACGATCGCTTGGACAGCAACATCATCGCCCAATACGGAAGGATATACCTATGAAATACGAACTTCAGGAGAAGCGGGCAGTGGAACTACTGGCTTAGCTTTTTCAGCACAAGTAGATTCAAATACAAGGACAGTAAACCTGGCTAATCTAGTTGCAGGAACAACGTATCACGCTTATGTGAAAGCGAATTGTACGGCAACAGAGGAAAGCTATTGGACAGATGCAGCAACGTTCACTCCCAATTGGTGTACGCCAACCTATGTAAATGGATCCTCTAATCACCGAATTACCGTAGTGAATATTGATGAAATTAATTTTACCGACCAAATCCCTTCTTACACCCAAAGAGATCGAACAGCTGAGTCTATTCCAGATTTGACAGTTGGAAATACGTATACTTTTAATGTAACCACAACGGGGTATACGGGGATGGGAGTGGCTATTGATTTTAATAACGATGGCGTTTTTGATCAACAGACAGAAGTATCGGCGCTATCGGATTATATTCCTAACTATACCCAAGTATATACAGCTACTGTGACTATACCTAATACTATAGCTACGGGAAATTATCGCATGCGCATTTGGAATCGCATTGCGAATGCAGGAGGTATGGACGATGGAGCTGACCCTTGTGGCAGTTATAATTATGGAACATGGGCCGACTATACCGTAAAGATTCTAGAAGTGACACCACCTCCTGTGGCTGTTGATCAAGTGTTTTGTAAAAACGAAAATAAAAAAGTTAGCGATTTAACCGCTACTGGCGAAAACATCAAGTGGTATGCGAGTGAAACAGCAACCACTGCATTGCTACCGTCTACACTGCTCAGCAGTGGGACCTATTATGCGACTCAAACTATTGGAGGACAGGAGAGTGTGCGTCGAACTCCTATTCAAGTGGAAATAGAGGACCCTAAATTAAATTCGATTAGTGTATCTTCCTCTTTTCAATATAACACCCAGACCCAAGTGATACTAGTTGGTATTAGAAGTGTATTGGGACCATACGTTTTAACTTGGTATGAAGAGGAAACAGGTGGAGTGAGTATTCCTACACCCGATATAGCTGTGTTACCCGTAGGAACCCATGTATATTGGGTCAGTACGTTTAGTACAGCAGGCTGTGAAAGTAAAAGGAGTAAAATTACCTTGGTTGTTAACCCATTAACACTTTATGTTATTCCTACAGCCATAACCAAATACTATGGAGATGCCGATCCTGAGTTAAGGTATACGATTTATGGCGGCTATAGTGAGATACCATTAACAGGAAGTTTAGCTCGAGATCCAGGTGAAAATGTCGGTTCTTATGCGATTCGCCAAGGGACTCTAACTACCTCTTCGAATTATAGTTTGATTATGACTACGGCCACCTTGACGATTTCACCCGCTCCATTAACGGTAAATGCAGATGCAAAAACCAAAGAAATGGGGGCAGCCGATCCTATGTTGACTTATCAGGTTTCAGGACTCAAAAATGGGGAACTAGCAGAAGATGTATTGACTGGTACTTTAACGAGAGATCCGGGAGAAGAAACGGGGGTTTATCCTATTACGCAAGGAACATTAGCCTTGACTTCTGCGAATTATGCAATGCGGTACCAACCAGCTAATCTAACGATTCGAACAACCACTATTGTGGTTCAGGCAAATGACAAAACCAAAGTCTATGGAGATACGGATCCAACATTAACCTATACCGTATCAGGATTGGATCCTGCAGTTGATCCAAGTACGGTCTTGATGGGTAGTTTGTCTCGTGAACCAGGAGAAAATGTAAGTAGTTATGCCATCACCCAAGGTACATTGACAGCAGTAGCTGGGTATACGTTGCAATTTGAAGCTGCTGATTTAACCATTACACCTGCCACAGTTACCATAACCGCAGAAGCGAAAACCAAAGTATATGGAGATACGGATCCAACATTAACTTATACGGTTAATGGATTAAAGGGAACAGATACTCTTACAGGAAGCCTAGTTCGCGAAGTAGGAGAAACTGTAGGAACTTATGAAATTCAGCAGGGAAGTGTAGCTGCATCAACGGATTATACCCTCGTATATCAAGCCGCTGATTTAACCATTGCCCCTGCCACAGTTACCATAACTGCAGAAGCAAAAACCAAAGTATATGGAGATACGGATCCTTTGTTAACCTATACGGTTCATGGATTAAAGGGAACAGATACTCTTACAGGAAGCTTAGTTCGCGAAGTAGGAGAAACTGTAGGAACTTATGAAATTCAGCAGGGAAGTGTAGCGGCATCAACGGATTATACCCTCGTATATCAAGCCGCTGATTTAGATATTACACCTGCCACAGTAACCATAACCGCAGAAGCAAAAACCAAAGTGTATGGAGATACGGATCCTTTGTTAACCTATACGGTAAGTGGATTAAAGGGAACGGATCAACTTACAGGAAGTTTAGTTCGCGAAGTAGGAGAAGCTGTAGGAACGTATGAAATTCAGCAGGGAAGTGTAGCTGCATCAACGGATTATACCCTCGTATATCAAGCGGCTGATTTAACCATCACCCCCGCCACAGTTACCATAACCGCAGAAGCAAAAACCAAAGTGTATGGAGATACGGATCCAACATTAACCTATACGGTTCGTGGATTAAAGGGAACAGATACTCTTACAGGAAGCTTAGTTCGCGAAGGAGGAGAAGCTGTAGGGACTTATGAAATCCAACAGGGAAGTTTGGCTGCATCAACGGATTATACCCTCGTATATCAAGCCGCTGATTTAGATATTACCCCTGCCACAGTTACCATAACCGCAGAAGCAAAAACCAAAGTGTATGGAGATACGGATCCTTTGTTAACCTATACGGTTCGTGGATTAAAGGGAACGGATCAACTTACAGGAAGCTTAGTTCGCGAAGGAGGAGAAACTGTAGGAACTTATGAAATTCAGCAGGGAAGTGTAGTGGCATCAACGGATTATACCCTCGTATATCAAGCCGCTGATTTAACCATCACCCCCGCCACAGTTACCATAACCGCAGAAGCAAAAACCAAAGTGTATGGAGATACGGATCCTTTGTTAACCTATGCAGTTCGTGGATTAAAAGGAACGGATGCTCTTACAGGAAGCTTAGTTCGCGAAGTAGGAGAGGCTGTAGGAACTTACGAAATCCAACAGGGAAGTTTGGCTGCATCAACGGATTATACGGTTGTGTATCAAGCCGCTGATTTTACCATTACACCTGCCACAGTTACCATAACCGCAGAAGCGAAAACCAAAGTATATGGAGATACGGATCCTTTGTTAACCTATACAGTAAGTGGATTAAAAGGAACAGATACTCTTACAGGAAGCTTAGTTCGCGAAGTAGGAGAAACTGTAGGAACTTACGAAATCCAACAGGGAAGTGTAGCTGCATCAACGGATTATACCCTCGTATATCAAGCCGCTGATTTAACCATTACACCTGCCACAGTTACCATAACCGCAGAAGCAAAAACCAAAGTATATGGAGATACAGATCCAACATTAACCTATACGGTTCATGGATTAAAGGGAACAGATACTCTTACAGGAAGCTTAGTTCGCGAAGTAGGAGAAGCTGTAGGGACGTACGAAATCCAACAGGGAAGTTTGGCTGCATCAACGGATTATACGGTTGTGTATCAAGCCGCTGATTTTACCATTTTTCCCGTTGAATTGGTTATTTATCCCCAACAAAACCAAGAAAAGGAATATGGAACTGATGATCCTACTCTTGCTTTTACTGTAGAGGGATTAAGAAATGGAGATACCATAGCAACAGCTTTACGCGGTGCCTTAGGTAGAAGTACAAGTGAAAATGTAGGTCGCTACCGATATACACTTGGAAGCTTGGAAAGCATCGCTAATAATTATGTATTGCGTTTGAATACAGAAGAGCGCTTTGAGATTACCCCAGCGCCAGTTGCTATTGTTGTAGAAATAGGACAATACAAACATTATGGACAAGCAGATCCCGCATTGAGGTATGAGATTCAAGGATTGAGACGTGGAGATTATCCGGCTAACACCATGACGGGACAATTAAAACGCGAACCTGGTGAAGAAGTAGGTCAATATACCATTGTACAAGGTAGTCTCGCTCCACGCTCAAATTACACTATTCGCTCGTTTACAACAGCCTCTTTTGAAATTAAAAGAGGTGAAATACAAGGGCTTATCTTGCCTTCAAAAACGGTTGTTTACGATGGGGAACCTCAGTATTTACAGGTAGAAGGACCTTTGAGTCTTGGAGCAGTAGTAACCTATGAAAACAACGAACAAACCCAAGTAGGACGCTATACTGTAGTGGCTACGATTACAGATGAACCAAACTACGAACCCTTGCGTTTAGTGGGAACATTGACCATTACTCCGGCAGAACAACACATTCGCTTTGGAGCCGTTTCGACTGTTGTCTTAGAGGATACGCCATCCTTACCACTTCAAGCAGTGGCTAGTTCTGGTTTGGCTGTAACGTATACAATAGATGATCCTGCCGAGCAAACCCTTGCTCAAGTGGATGCAGCAGGAGTTATTCACTTCCTACAAGCAGGGGTTGTTACCGTAACAGCACATCAAGAAGGAAATGCCAATTACAAAGCGGCAGCCCCAGTTTCTCAAACCATTGAAATAAGCAGTAGAGATGCGAGCATTTGGAATCTCCTTGTCGATGGTGTTTCCCATGGAAAAATAGAAAAAGTAGTAGAATTAGTCTTAGACTGTTCGACCCCACAAGAAGAAGTGATTTTGGAAATTATCACCCAAGTTGGTGCAGTAGTAAGTCCGTCAAACTATATCACAGTTCCCGTGACAACCTATGGAATCCACGAACAAGTCATAGTGGTACAATCGGCAAATGGACAAGTCACAACAACTTACACCATTCGCATAGACAAGCGCATTCCAACAGAACGTATTGTATTCCAAAAATACGAGAAAGTTTTATTGGTCAACAACAACAAGCAAACCAACGGAGGTTACGTATTCAGTGGGTATGAATGGTTTAAAAATGGAATGTCACTTGGCAAAAAGCAATTCTATGCTGAGCAAGGTGATGCTGGCACAACCTTAGATGTTGACGCAGAATACCTCGTGGAGCTGACGCTACACAATGGACAAAAAATAAGAAGTTGTCCCATCTTTATTCAAGGGAAAACAACAGAGAATTGGGCCGTATATCCAAATCCCGTACAAAAGAGCGCTTGGTTGTATGTTCGACTAGAGGAGGAAGCTCGTCAAGAAGCTACAACATACAAGATCTACAACATCACAGGGCAGCTAATTAAAAGTGGAGCATTGGATAAAGGGAAGATGGGAATTGAAATTCCGTCAACAGTTGCTGCAGGATCGTATTATCTAGTTTTGAATAGAGCAGGCAAACAACAGGGAATTCAATTTATTGTTCAATAACAAAGGCTAATGGAGATTTCTCTCTGTATTACAGGGGGATTTTAGTTCTGATGCAGGGGAATTTCAAAAATCAATAAGGATGAAACAAGACGTATATTTTTTTATAGGATTATTTTTAATGAGCTATGTGCCCGTGCAGGCGCAATACAAGCCATACTATTATAAGGATCACGAAGTAGGGGCAACAGTAAAAGTGGGAATGCACCAAAATTATGGTAGCTTACCCAATTCAATTGCGGCTGATTTAAAAGTAGCGACAGCGATTGGATTACAGTATGATTACTATTTAACACCCAATTGGAGTATGGGAGTTGGCATTCAATATGCCAGTCAAACTACTGATTTTACAGGGAGAAACCTCAAGGGAGTAAGTCAAGAAACCGATTGGGAAAACGAGGCTTTTACGTTTAGCTATGACGGAAAAAAGTACAAAGAACAATGGAAGGTTTCCCAACTCAATATTCCCTTAACCGTACACTATGTCGGAAAAGGAGAAACGGCACTGTATATTCGAACTGGGGTTCAGTATTCCTTGATGATGAATACCAAAGCTACCCTGACGTGGAATCAATTGCAGACTTCAGGATATTTTCCGCAATACAATTTACACCTCGATCAAGATTTGTTGTATGCGGGATTTGGGTATCAAGAACAAGTGGAATACAAACCCGATGCAGAATTAAAAAATCGATGGGCTTGGATTGGAGAGTTTGGAGTCAGACACAACCTACGAGACAATCAAAACCTCTATATAGGGTTGTATGTTGACTTGGGGTTAAACAACCAAAAATCAAGTGGAAGTGAGAAACCCAAACAATTGGTAGCTTATCAGCCTGTTCGCGAGCAAGCTTTGACCTATCACAGTCTACAAGAAAGTACAACCACTGCTTTTAAAAATTACAATTTTGGGATTCAGTTGCGCTATAGTATCGGATTATAGGTGAGTGGTGAGTGGTACTCACTATTCACCACTCACTAAACAACAAAGTGCAAAGAGCAAAGTGCAAAGTGCAAAGAGCAAAGTGCAAAGTGCAAAGAGCAAAGTGCAAAGAGCAATTCTAAAGAAAATCTAAAATCGCATGAGTTTACCGCAATTCTCCGTAACTTTGCCTCTTAGTTTTTTTAAAATATGAAAAGAGTAGTAGTAGGACTTTCAGGGGGGGTAGACTCAAGTGTTGCCGCCTACTTATTGAAAGAACAAGGATACGAAGTGATCGGATTATTCATGAAAAATTGGCATGATGATACCGTTACCATTTCGAATGAGTGTCCCTGGCTAGAAGATAGCAATGACGCTCTGATGGTTGCTGAGAAATTAGGCATCCCTTTTCAAACCGTGGATTTAAGTGAACAATATAAGGAGAAGATTGTAGATTATATGTTTAAGGAGTACGAAAATGGTCGTACCCCAAATCCAGATGTATTGTGCAATAGAGAGATTAAGTTCGATGTTTTCATGAAAATTGCCTTAGAATTAGGCGCGGATTATGTAGCGACAGGACACTATTGTAGAAAAGCGGAAGAAGAAGTGGTAGCTGCAGATGGCACAACCCAAACCGTATATAAATTATTAGCAGGAGTTGATCCGTCAAAAGATCAATCCTATTTCTTATGTCAATTGTCACAAGAGCAATTGGCAAAAGCCTTATTTCCCGTTGGAGAATTGTACAAATCAAAAGTAAGAGAAATTGCCACCGAGGCAGATTTAATTACCGCAGAGAAAAAAGATTCCCAAGGGTTGTGTTTTATTGGAAAAGTTCGCTTACCTGAATTTTTACAACAACAATTAAAACCCAAAGATGGTTTTATCTACGAGATTCCGAAAGATGCACCGATTTTTGCTAGTACAGGAGTAGCACCTACAGCCTTAGCAGAAGAATTATATGCTGAAGCCAAAGCGTTTCAGTATACCCCAGAGATGGGTAAAAAAGTGGGAGATCACTATGGCGCGCATTATTTCACTACAGGACAACGCAAAGGATTGAATGTTGGTGGAACAGTAGATCCCTTATTTGTTATTGCAACCGATGTAGAAAACAATATCATCTATACAGGACAAGGCAATACACATCCTGGTTTGTTCCATAAAACGCTTTTTGTACAAGAGGGTGAAATCCATTGGATACGCGAAGATTTACAGCTAAAATCAGGTGAAACAATGCGTATAAAAGCGCGTATTCGCTACCGTCAACCCTTACAAGAAGCGACTTTACACAAAATGGATAGCGGTATGTATGTGCGTTTTGATGAGCCACAATCAGCGATTACTGAAGGACAATTCGTATCTTGGCATATCGGAGAAGAATTAATTGGCTCTGGTGTAATATCGAAAGTAAACTAAAAGAAAGATCAAAACAGATGGCAAAGAACAGCATTACCTCGCTTTTTAACATACAATACCCCATTATTCAAGGGGGAATGGTTTGGAATAGTGGCTATAAACTTGCCAGTGCCGTAAGCAATGCAGGGGGATTAGGACTAATTGGCGCAGGATCGATGTATCCAGAAGTTTTGAGAACGCATATCCAAAAGTGCAAGCAAGCGACGGATAAGCCGTTTGGTGTCAATGTATCCCTATTGTATCCGGACCTACAAGAAGTGATGGATATTATTGTAGAAGAAGGCGTTAAAATTGTGTTTACCTCTGCGGGTAATCCCAAATTGTGGACTCCTTTCTTAAAGTCACATGGGATCACAGTAGCCCATGTAGTTAGCTCGTCTAAATTTGCATTAAAAGCACAAGATGCAGGAGTCGATGCCCTTGTTGCAGAGGGGTTTGAAGCTGGGGGACACAACGGAAGAGAGGAAACGACCACTTTTACGTTAATTCCCATGGTCAAAGAAAAGGTACAAATCCCCTTGATTGCTGCTGGGGGAATTGCAACAGGAAGTGGTATGTTAGCTGCGATGATTCTCGGTGCGGATGGGGTGCAAATGGGTACGCGTTTTATCGCGTCTACGGAAAGTTCAGCACACCAAGCGTTTAAGCATAAGGTGACCCAAGTAGAAGAAGGAGATACCATTCTAACCCTAAAAGAATTAGCGCCCGTTCGTTTGATAAAAAATGAGTTTTATCAAGGTATTGAAGAACTGTATCAAGCAGGAGCTAGCAAAGAAGATTTACGCGCTTACCTAAGCAAAGGACGATCGAAAAAAGGAATGTTCGAAGGCGATTTAGTAGAAGGAGAATTAGAAGCAGGACAAGTGGCAGGATTAATTCACCACATCGAGCCTGTAGCTGCTATTATCGCTACTATTATGCGCGAATTTGAACAAGCCAAACAGCGAATGTTTAATTTTTAACCAAAGTAAATGAATCCAACCT
Organism: Myroides sp. DF42-4-2; assembly: GCF_030326445.1. Taxonomy (NCBI): domain Bacteria; kingdom Pseudomonadati; phylum Bacteroidota; class Flavobacteriia; order Flavobacteriales; family Flavobacteriaceae; genus Myroides; species Myroides sp. DF42-4-2. The sequence continues at coordinate 7,541 of NZ_JACAKI010000020.1, read as the reverse complement.
TTCATTAGTTTGAGAAGAGTGATTTATTTTTTTATACTAGAAGAGAAACCATGCGAATTTTAAATAAAAAGTTCGTATGGTTTTTTGCTATATACTAATAATCTTTTATTTTTATAGGAAGTAACATAAACGAAATAAAATAAAAACCACACACTACATATGAGTTATTATAAAATAGAGAATCTCGAACAGTATTTTAAGCATTATAAAAAATCTGTGCGAGAACCTAGAAAGTTTTGGAGCAAAATAGCAGAAGAAAACTTTGTATGGTATCAAGTTTGGGATAAGGTTTTTCAATTTGATATGGAAGAATCTAAGTTTGAGTGGTTTGTCAACGCAAAATTAAACATCGTAAAAAACTGCGTGGATAGACACCTAGCGAAAAGAGGAGAGAAGCCCGCTATTATCTTTGAACCGAACAATCCTGAGGAACATCCACAAATCATTACGTATAACGACTTGTTTAATCGCGTTTGCAAAATGGCAAACGTCTTAAAAGAACAAGGCGTAAAAAAAGGCGATCGCGTTTGTATTTATTTGCCAATGATTCCAGAATTAGCGGTGGCTATGTTGGCTTGTGCACGAATTGGCGCAGTGCACAGTGTGATTTTTGCAGGATTTTCATCCTCAGCGGTTAGCAAGCGAATTAACGATGCTGCCTGTCAATTTGTTATCACCTCTGATGGAAGTTTTAGAGGAAGCAAGAGTATCCCCTTAAAACCCATTATTGATGAAGCGTTAAAATCGTGTCCTTCGGTTGAGCGTGTACTAGTTGTGCAGCGCACAGAAGCGGATATCGAGATGATGCCTGAACGCGACATTTGGTTAAACCCTTTATTAGATGCGGCCTCTACGAATCACGTCGCTCAAGTGATGGACGCTGAAGATCCTTTATTTATTCTGTATACTTCGGGTTCAACCGGAACACCAAAGGGGATGGTGCATACCACAGCAGGTTATATGGTACAAACGGCCTATTCATTTAAAAATATATTTGATTACAAAGACGATGATATTTTTTGGTGTACGGCAGACTGTGGATGGATTACAGGGCACTCCTATATTGTGTACGGTCCCTTGTTAAACGGGGCAACAACGATTATGTTTGAAGGAATACCTACTTACCCCAATCCGAGCCGTTTTTGGGATATCATCGACAAGTATAAAGTAACCCAATTCTATACAGCCCCAACGGCCATTCGCTCGTTGATGACAGAAGATTATAAGTATGTCAATGAACACGACTTATCGAGTCTACGTGTGATTGGATCCGTAGGAGAGCCAATTAACGAAGAGGCATGGCACTGGTACAATGATCATGTTGGAAAGAAAAAATGTCCCATTGTGGATACGTGGTGGCAAACAGAAACAGGAAGTATTTTAATCTCTCCTTTGCCGTTTATTACCCCAACAAAACCAACCTATGCTACGTTGCCATTGCCAGGTATTCAAGCCGTTTTAATGGATGAAAAGCGAAACGAAATTGACGACAACCAAATTGACGGTTCTCTTTGCATCAAATTCCCTTGGCCTTCGATGGCTCGTACCATTTGGGGGGATCACCAACGCTATAAAGACACCTACTTTAGCCAGTTCCCTGGAAAGTATTTTACAGGGGATGGCGCATTGAGAGACGAAGTAGGATACTACAGAATCACAGGACGCGCTGATGATGTTGTGATTGTTTCAGGACATAATTTAGGTACGGCACCTATTGAAGATGCGATCAACGAACATCCAGCTGTGGCAGAAAGTGCTGTCGTAGGATATAAACACGAAATCAAAGGAAATGCCCTCTATGGATTTATTACACTCAAAGTAGAAGGAGAGTACAGAGATCGAGAGAATGTTAAAAAAGAAATCAACCAATATATCAGCAGTCACATTGGACCAATTGCGAAGTTGGATAAAATTCAATTCGTGGATAGCTTGCCTAAAACACGTTCTGGAAAGATTATGCGCCGCATTTTACGATCCATTGCTGAAGGAGAAACCAAAGACTTTGGAGATGTATCAACCTTAATCAATCCAGAAGTGATTGAGAAAATTAGAGAAGAGAAATTGTAAGATTTTAAATTCGCAATACGTAGATATAACACCCCAAAAAGCATGCGCTTTTTGGGGTGTTTTTTTTGTCTTCCTTCGAGTGAAAAAACACCCTTTTTAGAAGTAAAAGTAATTATTGCTATATAGAATAAAGCTAATAGCTGTGGTTTTCAAAGGATTACGGGGGGTTGAGGCATTTAGATGAATCTAAAAAGGTGTTTATTATTTGTGTTTTTCGATTTTACTATGGTGTTATTTATCTATATGCTTCCTAGGGGAAGGGAAGTAGTTAGGTGTTAATTACTCATTATCTTTCTTTTTTACTTATTTGATTTTTCATTTTTCGATTCAATATCCCTTAATTCTTATAGTTCTCAGCGTTTATTTTTAAATAAAAGTGCTTTTTGAGAACAATAAGTTGAGAATAAATCTCAAAATGAAGTTTAAAAATAGAGATAATTTAATGGAAGACTATAGTTTGCTTGTTGGTTTTCTATTTTTTTGGTGTTTTTGATGGGGTAATTGTGTTTAAATTTAATAAAAAATTGAGTAAAATTTATTAAAAATTGTAATATGATTAGAAAAGTTATTCCATTGATGGCGTTGTTTGCAACTGGTTTTGTAACTGCCCAAGTTGGTATTGGAACTGTAACTCCAGCTAATTCAAGTCAACTAGATATCGTCTCTACAAATAAGGGGGTTTTATTTCCTAGAGTCATTTTAAACAGTGAAACGGATAAAGATGCAATTTCAGGTGATCTAACTGAAAGTTTATTCGTTTATAACCTTGGACACGAAGATTTTCCTTCTGGTTTTTACTACTGGAAAAAAGATAAATGGGTTCGCCTGTTAAATTCACAATCCTATGTGAATACAACCAACCAAAGCTTCACTTTAATTGATAATCACCTGACAATCACCGATTCTGATGGAAATACGGTATCGCTGTCGTTGGATGAAATTGTAAATAATTCAAACTTCATTACCGAAATTGTAAATAAATTAAAAGGCAAATACGGTAATGTTTACTACAATACGGAAGATCATAAGTTTTATTATCTCGATGACAACGGAGCACCTATCCTAATTACGTGGGAAGACCTCAATACTACAAACGTTAGTTTTACCTTAGAAGATGATTTCTTAATGATCACGGATCTTGATAATCGATCTGTTCGTTTGGCTGTGCAAGATATTGCTAGTAATTTGACTTTTGTAAATAAGTTAACTGAAAACCCTGCCTTCATCACAGAAATCATCAACAAATTAAAAGGCAAATACGGAAACGTTTACTACAACATTGACGAGAACAAGTTCTACTACATCCAAGACGATGGAACCGAAGGTACTATTGATTGGTCGTCGATTAATACGACTAACGTAAGCTTTACGCTTGATGCGGATATGTTGACGGTAACTGATTCCGATGGGAACAAAGTGCAGCTAGACGTTAAAGAGATTGCGAACAACTCTACCTTTATTGAGGAACTTACACAAAATCAAGAGTTTGTAACGAAAATTACAAACAACAATGAGTTCATCACAGAAATCATCAACAAGCTCAAAGGCAAATACGGAAACGTATACTACAATGTAGATGAGAATAGATTCTACTACATCCAAGACGATGGAACAGAGGGAACTATTGATTGGTCTTCGATCAATACGACAAACGTAAGTTTTACCCTCGATGCGGATATGTTGACGGTGACTGATTCCGATGGCAACAAAGTGCAGTTAGACGTTAAAGAGATTGCGAACAACTCTATCTTTATTGAGGAACTTACACAAAATCAAGAGTTTGTAACGAAAATTACAAGCAATAACGAGTTTATTACGGAGGTAATCAACAAGCTAAAAGGCAAATACGGAAACGTTTACTACAACATTGACGAGAACAGATTCTACTACATCCAAGACGATGGAACAGAGGGAACTATAGATTGGTCGTCGATCAATACGACTAACGTTAGCTTTACCCTCGATGCAGATATGTTGACGGTAACTGATTCCGATGGGAACAAAGTGCAGTTAGACGTTAAAGAAATTGCGAACAACTCTACCTTTATTGAAGAACTGACACAAAATCAAGAGTTTGTAACGAAAATTACAAACAATAACGAGTTCATTACGGAGGTAATCAACAAGCTAAAAGGCAAATACGGAAACGTTTACTACAATGTAGATGAGAATAGATTCTACTACATCCAAGACGATGGAACCGAAGGTACTATTGATTGGTCGTCGATCAATACGACTAACGTAAGCTTTACCCTCGATGCGGATATGTTGACGGTAACTGATTCTGATGGAAACAAAGTGCAGCTGGACGTTAAAGAGATTGCGAACAACTCTACCTTTATTGAAGAACTGACACAAAATCAAGAGTTTGTAACGAAAATTACAAGCAACAACGAGTTCATCACAGAAATCATCAACAAGCTCAAAGGCAAATACGGAAACGTATACTACAACGTAGATGAGAACAGATTCTACTACATCCAAGACGATGGAACAGAGGGAACTATTGATTGGTCTTCAATTAATACGACTAACGTAAGCTTTACCCTTGATGCAGATATGTTGACGGTGACTGATTCCGATGGGAACAAGGTACAGTTGGATGTAAAAGAGATTGCCAACAACTCTACCTTTATTGAGGAACTTACACAAAATCAAGAGTTTGTAACTAAAATTACAAACAACAATGAGTTCATTACAGAAATCATCAACAAGCTAAAAGGCAAATACGGAAACGTATACTACAATGTAGACGAGAACAGGTTCTACTACATCCAAGACGATGGAACAGAGGGAACTATAGATTGGTCGTCAATCAATACGACTAACGTAAGCTTTACCCTTGATGCAGATATGTTGACGGTGACTGATTCCGATGGGAACAAGGTACAGTTGGATGTAAAAGAGATTGCCAATAACTCCACCTTTATTGAGGAACTGACACAAAATCAAGAGTTTGTAACGAAAATTACAAGCAACAACGAGTTCATTACGGAGGTAATCAACAAGCTAAAAGGCAAATACGGAAACGTTTACTATAATGTAGACGAGAATAGATTCTACTACATCCAAGACGATGGAACAGAGGGTACTATTGATTGGTCGTCAATCAATACGACTAACGTAAGCTTTACGCTTGATGCAGATATGTTGACGGTAACTGATTCCGATGGGAACAAAGTGCAGTTAGACGTTAAAGAGATTGCAAGCAATTCTAGTTTTATCACTGAGTTGACCACTAATGACGAGTTTATTACCAATGTAGGGAATAACCAGACGTTGATTACCAACATTGTCAACAAGCTCAAAGGCAAATACGGAAATGTTTACTACAATGTAGACGAGAACAGGTTCTACTACATCCAAGAAGATGGAACAGAGGGAACTATAGATTGGTCGTCAATTAATACTACTAACGTAAGCTTTACCCTTGATGCAGATATGTTGACGGTGACTGATTCCGATGGGAACAAAGTGCAGTTAGACGTTAAAGAGATTGCGAACAACTCTACCTTTATTGAGGAACTTACACAAAATCAAGAGTTTGTAACGAAAATTACAAACAACAATGAGTTTATCACAGAAATCATCAACAAGCTAAAAGGTAAATACGGAAATGTTTACTACAATGTAGACGAGAATAGATTCTACTACATCCAAGACGATGGAACAGAGGGAACTATTGATTGGTCGTCGATCAATACCACAAACGTTAGCTTTACCCTCGATGCGGATATGTTGACGGTGACTGATTCCGATGGGAACAAAGTGCAGCTGGATGTAAAAGAGATTGCAAGCAATTCTAGTTTTATCACTGAGTTGACCACTAATGACGAGTTTATTACCAATGTAGGGAATAACCAGACGTTGATTACCAATATTGTCAACAAGCTAAAAGGCAAATACGGAAATGTTTACTACAATGTAGACGAGAATAGATTCTACTACATCCAAGACGATGGAACAGAGGGAACTATTGATTGGTCGTCGATTAATACGACTAACGTAAGCTTTACCCTCGATGCAGATATGTTGACGGTGACTGATTCCGATGGCAACAAAGTGCAACTGGACGTTAAAGAGATTGCGAACAACTCTACCTTCATTGAGGAACTTACACAAAATCAAGAGTTTGTAACGAAAATTACAAACAACAGTGAGTTCATCACAGAAATCATCAACAAGCTAAAAGGCAAATACGGAAACGTATACTACAATGTAGACGAGAACAGATTCTACTACATCCAAGACGATGGAACAGAGGGAACTATAGATTGGTCGTCGATCAATACGACTAACGTAAGCTTTACGCTTGATGCGGATATGTTGACGGTAACTGATTCAGATGGGAACAAGGTGCAGTTAGACGTTAAAGTGATCGCTAGTAATTCTAGTTTTATCACTGAGTTGACCACTAATGACGAGTTTATTACCAATGTAGGGAATAACCAGACGTTGATTACCAACATTGTCAACAAGCTCAAAGGCAAATACGGAAATGTTTACTACAATGTAGACGAGAACAGGTTCTACTATATCCAAGACGATGGAACCGAGGGAACTATAGACTGGTCGTCAATCAATACGACAAACGTAAGCTTTACCCTTGATGCAGATATGTTGACGGTGACTGATTCCGATGGCAACAAAGTGCAACTGGACGTTAAAGAGATCGCTAGTAATTCTAGTTTTATCACTGAGTTGACAACTAATGATGAGTTTATTACCAATGTAGGGAATAATCAGACGTTGATTACCAATATTGTCAATAAGCTAAAAGGTAAATACGGAAACGTATACTACAATGTAGACGAGAACAGGTTCTACTATATCCAAGACGATGGAACAGAGGGTACTATTGATTGGTCGTCAATTAATACTACGAACGTAAGCTTTACGCTTGATGCGGATATGTTGACGGTGACTGATTCCGATGGGAACAAAGTGCAGTTAGACGTTAAAGAGATTGCAAGCAATTCTAGTTTTATCACTGAGTTGACAACTAATGACGAGTTTATTACTAATGTAGGGAATAACCAGACGTTGATTACTAACATTGTCAACAAGCTCAAAGGCAAATACGGAAACGTATACTACAATGTAGACGAGAACAGGTTCTACTATATCCAAGACGATGGAACTGAGGGTACTATTGATTGGTCGTCGATCAATACGACTAACGTAAGCTTTACGCTTGATGCGGATATGTTGACGGTGACTGATTCCGATGGCAACAAAGTGCAGTTAGACGTTAAAGAGATCGCTAGCAATTCTAGTTTTATCACTGAGTTGACAACTAATGACGAGTTTATTACCAATGTAGGGAATAATCAGACGTTGATTACTAATATTGTCAACAAGCTAAAAGGCAAATACGGAAACGTATACTACAATGTAGACGAGAACAGATTCTACTACATCCAAGACGATGGAACAGAGGGAACTATAGATTGGTCGTCGATCAATACGACTAA
>NZ_JACAKI010000001.1:568544-640306 GCF_030326445.1 Myroides sp. DF42-4-2 | reverse complement strand
ATTTTTTTTGATTTGTTGAACGTTAACTTTCATAGGAAAATTGATTTTTTATGGTCAACCTATGTCAGGGACGTACACTACTTACCACTCACTACTCACTTCTTACTACTTACTACTCACTTCTCACTTCTCACTACTTACTACTCACTACTCACTACTCACTACTCACTACTCACTATTAACCAAACAACGCTTTCAATTCTTTCAATACATTACCACCGCCAGACAAGCTGATTTCGCCTACTTTATCTGCAATCTTCTCTAGGTATTCCATCTCTTTCAATCGCATCAGCATTTCGTTTTCTTCCATTAATTTGGCGGTATTCAACAAGCTTCGGGTAGCAGCTGTTTCTTCTCTTCGCGTGATCATATTGGCTTGTGCCTTTTTCTCAGCAATCAAAACCTGGTTCATAATCTCTCGAATATCCCCCGGCAAGATAATATCTTTGATACCACAAGCTTTAAGGTTAATGCCCAAGGCTGAAATTTGATTGTGTACTTCATCAAAAATGGCTTGAGAGACATTTTCTTTGTTTTCCATCAATTCATCAAACGACATACGCCCGACTTTTTCTCTCAACATCAATTGCACGCTGTTGTACATTTGCTTCTCAACCTCTTTATTTTCCACATAAGCCAATAACAAATCGCGTACTTGATACACAATGTTGAAATTGATGCGCAATTGAACTTTGTCTTTGGTCAAAATTTCTTGTCCATTCATATCCATTGTTTGCTGACGCACATCGACAGAGAGAAGCTGAACTTTAATTTCATTTTTCCAATAGCAATAATCTCCTGCATTCAAAATACCTTGAAACTGTTCATCGACAAACAACAAGCCTTTTTCATTTGCACCAACGGTATACATACGCAAGAAGTTGAGCATATTCCCCTTCGTTCTAATGTTTCGCGCAATTGTTGAAGGAACTTCCAAACTGTCAATCGCATAACGCTCAAAGGTATACAATTGTGCTTCTTTCCAATAGATATAGCGCCCCGCAGCTAATGCTGTGTGAAAAATATTATTTCGATAGACCAAAACTACTTCATTATCCATCACATCTACCACCTCTAACAACGCCAGTAATGCTTCATTTTTCAACAGTGCATCCATATCTCTACGCATCGGAAATAGTTCTGCCTGATTGTATTCTACCACCTCTTTTTTTCCCCACAACCAGTATTGACCAGCGGTATATACTTTTTGCAATTCGCCTTGGTTGAATACTAAGGCCACGTGATTGGTTTTTACTTGTAACTTTCTCATCATCAATTATTTTTATTTTTTTATATCATTTATAAAAGAACAATCCTATTAGGTTTCCTTCACCATCAGCGGAAAAAGAAGGAGACGAAACAATCGAATTATTTGTCTATAGTCTGGAATCCCTCAGCAAGCAAGTGATTCGACCTATATGATCCCTAATTTTCTTCCTATCCTCTACCTTGTCTTTACAAGCTTGAGCGAAGTGTTTATTGCGTCCTTCTCCAAGAAGAACAGAAACAAACAGAAACACTAATGGACTGAACTTTTTCAAGGTGGAGATTTTTACCGAAGTTCTCCAGCTTCTCCAAAGATTGCTTTTAAGGCAATTGATATTCTACTCTACCCACTGAGTTACATTGCTATTGCAATGGTAGGATTCGAACCTACGACCCGAATATTGAAACTAAACCACTAGTCATTCTACTAAAGAACGTGAGGAGTCGAACCTCATTTTCTACTTGACCAAACAGGATAAGGTAAACGATTGTCCCTCACTTCCGCGCTATACAGAAACGCTTCCTAGGTTTGTATCTTTCGAACAGTACAAAGATGCACACCTAACTACGCAAACAATCTGCGTAGATTAAAATATTTTACACTATTATTTCAAAACATTTATTATCAACAGTTTAAAATATTAAACTACAGTACTGATTTATTAGGTACGCACATATACTGCGTAGTTAAAGAAAAATGTGACTAAAAAAACAACGAACAAAAGGCTAAAAGGAAAGAAAAACAAAAAGGGAGTCATTTTTCTTATGAAAAACACTCCCTTTTTACTTCTCGAATCGTATATCTATTCTTTTATTTGCCTCTGCATGATTTGATTGGTGTAATAACACTTCCTCACTTTAATAAAATCGGGCATACGTCCCATAACTTCAAAACCATGTTTATGATATAAACCAACAGCTGCTTTATTTTCTTCGTACACTTGAAGCCACAAAATTTCCAAGCAATCTGTAGATTTTGCCCAATCTATAACATGCTGAACAAGTAAGGTTCCTAAACCACAGCCTCTCCAATCTCTTGAGATTCCCATACCTATAATTGCAGTATGTTGCAGTGCTTTTCTTGAACTGCCTGTTACATCTATATTTCCGATTAATTGTCCGTTATGCTCTGCAACCAATAAAAGCGAATTTGAGGCTTGCTGTAAAGAAATAATCCATTGTTTGGTTTCCTCCTCTGTTTTAGTAAATTCCTCTACTTCTAAAGGAATATAATCACTGTCTTGTAAATACGTTCGAATTAATTGATTTAAAGCCTCAGCATCTTCTACTTGGGCTTCTCTAATCATTACGGCATCTTCTTGCTTTAAAAGGCAGGTTTGTGGGATAAAAGAAAAGGATTTCAACATCTCATTCGGATTTAGAACTTAAATATACACTTTTAATTCACACCTCTTGATTTTGTTTTAACAACTGCGCAATCCCTATGCGCAATCCTTTCTTTTTACTTATTTTTGAACTTGTATTTTAAATTCAATGCTATGGCTACAAACAAACTTGCCTTATTGCGCTATCGCATTCTTGATGAATGTTTACAAAACCGATTCAGAAAGTGGACGTTAGACGACCTAATCGAAAAAGTTGCCGATGGGCTATATGAGTACGAAGGAATTGATACAGGAATCAGCAAGCGCACTATCCAAATGGACATACAAACCATGCGAAGCGATAGCTTGGGGTATAACGCTCCTATTGTGGTTGTAGACCGCAAATACTACACCTATGAAGATCCCCAATACAGCATCAAAAACTCTCCGATTAATGATGCCGATATGGAGAAACTCAAAGAAGTCGTTGCCATCTTAAAGCACTTAAACGGATTTAGTCAGGTCGATGAGATGAGTGAAGTCATAGCCAAATTGGACAACAGCTTATTAACGCGAAGTACAAAAGCACCCAACTACATTCAGATGGAAGGCAATCCGTTGTTGAAGGGAATCAAGTTTATCAGCCCGTTGTACGAAGCGATTAAAAATAAACAGACCTTGCTTATTGAATACAAGTCGTTCAAGTCCAAAGAAGCATCCAAACAATTTTACTACCCTTATCTGTTGAAAGAATACCGCAACCGCTGGTTTTTGATTACCCGAAGTAGTAAAAACAAACATTTACTTACTTTGGCACTAGATCGCATTACCCATGTATATACTTTGGCCAATGAACCTTATAAAGAATACCAAGGAGTTGATTTCGACCGCTACTTTGAAGATGTATTAGGGGTAACGAAAACAGAACAAGATCGCGCACAGAAAGTTATTTTATGGGTGAATCACTATCACGCGCCTTATGTCAAAACCAAACCGATTCACAGCTCTCAACAACTGCTAGAAGAAAATGAAAAAGGAATTAAAATACGCTTAGACGTGGTACTCAATTTTGAACTAGAACGCGAGATTTTGGGGTTTGGCGAAGCGATTAAAGTACTTTCCCCTCGCCATTTACAACGCCAGATTGCCAAACGCGTAGAGAAAATGCATCAACAATATTTGAAAGAAGAACGCTAATCTACGTCAACATATAAACACTGTTGTACAGCCTTCAACTCAAATAAAAAGAAAACGATCGCAAGCTGTTTTAGACTGAAGTAATTCAACCTCACACATAGGATGAGAAATTTACATAAATTGAAATAATCTATGTATAATTCCTTTAATTAAAAAACTAAATACACTACACCTTATGGCCAAAAATCCTATTTTAAAAATCACTTCAACCTCATTAGATCGTTGTATAGATGGAATCAGCTTACTGCTATTAGTTGCCTTCCTCGGTCTAACAGCATATTATTATGCGTCATTACCTGAAACCATTCCTACGCACTACAATGCTGCGGGAGAACCTGATGCCTATGGTCATAAAGCTTCTCTTTTTCTGTTAGTGGGAATCGCCCTTTTTATTTTTATTTTATTGCGTTACTTTCAAACTAAGCCCCACCTCTATAATTATCCGACCACAATAACAGAAGAAAATGCTCAGGAACAGTACACCAAAGCCGTGCGCATGATGCGTTTTTTGAACCTTATTACCCTAGTCATTTTCTTTTATCTCCAATACCAAACCATTCAGACGGCTTTGGGGAGTAGTGAAGGATTGGGTTCGTATTTTTTGGTGATCACCTTGGCGGTCTCTTTATTGCCTTTGCTCTTCTTACTCCCATCCAAAAAGAAACAAATTACATCCAAATAAAACAAATTACAACCAAAAAAAGGGGTTATCTTATACAAGACAACCCCTACTATTTTTTAAATCTACCGTCAACTGTAAACCGTCAACTGTAAACTAAATTAAATTTCTCTATTGATATCCCAAGCTTCTAAGATATCAGCTACGCGTTTCACGAATGATCCTCCTAAAGCACCATCTACCACACGGTGGTCATAACTGTGTGATAAGAACATTTTTTGGCGGATACCGATGAAATCTCCTTCTGGAGTTTCAATAACTGCAGGTACTTTGCGAATAGCTCCTAAAGCTAAAATACCTACTTGTGGTTGGTTGATGATTGGCGTACCAAATACACTTCCAAATGTACCCACGTTTGTTACCGTATACGTTCCACCTTGTGTATCGTCTGGTTTTAGTTTACCAGCTTTTGCACGGTTTCCTAAGTCGTTTACCGCTTTAGCCATACCTACTAAATTCAATTGATCTGCGTTTTTGATTACAGGTACAATTAAATTTCCATTTGGCAATGCTGCAGCCATTCCTAAGTTGATATTCTTTTTCTTGATGATGAAATCACCATCTACAGAAATATTCATTCCTGGGAAGTCTTTTAATGCTTTAGCCACTGCTTCCATAAAGATTGGTGTGAACGTTAGTTTCTCACCTTCTCTCTTTTCGAAAGTATTTTTAACTTTATTTCTCCAGTTTACGATATTAGTAACATCCACTTCGATGAAAGACTGTACGTGAGCTGAAATTTGAACAGACTGTACCATGTATCCTGAAATCAGTTTACGCATACGATCCATTTCAACGATTTCATCTCCACCGTTTACTGATACTGGAACTGCTTTAGTAGCTGTTGCTGGAGCCGGAGCTGCTGGAGCTTTAGCAACCGCTGCTGGAGCTGCTGCTTGTGGCTGAGAGCCTCTTTGTTCAACATAAGCTAAAATATCGTTTTTCGTCACTCTGCCTTCTTTCCCTGTTCCTTGGATTGCTTCCAATTCACTCAAAGAGATCCCCTCTTCTTTTGCGATATTTTTTACTAAAGGTGAAAAGAATTTTTCAGAAGCTGAAAAATCTACTGGAGCAGCAACGTCTTGTGCCACCTGTACTGTTTGTTCTACTGCTGCAACAGTTGGAGTTGCTGTAGCCGCTGGAGTTGAAGCAACTTCTCCTCCTTCAGTTTCAATAATAGCGATCGTTTGTCCTACTTGAACAACATCGTCTACTTGAAATAATATTTCTACCAAAGTTCCCTCTACTTCTGATGGAACTTCACTGTCAACTTTATCCGTTGCGATTTCTAATACTGTCTCATCAGCCTCAATGCGATCCCCTACATTCTTCAACCAGTTTGTAATGGTTGCTTCCGCAACACTTTCTCCCATTTTGGGTAATTTCAATTCGAACTTTGCCATATTTATAACCTAAGGTTGTGTTTCTTAATTCAGATTACAAATTTAATAATATTTCGGACTTATTCCACGTAAAGATAAAATTATCATTCTTCTAAAATTATTACCGAACCTTTACTATTACTATCATTACTACCAATCAAAAACAAAGAATTTACAGGTTTAATTTTATAAATTATTTCTGATCTATAATTTTTATGCATAAAGGTAATGATCTCTTTATTAGTTAAATAATCGCCATCGAAGACAATTTCCAATAAATCGCCATTCGACTGAACTTTTTGATGAAGGATTTCTTGAAGTTTATCCAGTTGTTCAACATGTTCAATGCTTCGTTCTAACGCGCGTTCTACTTGTTTTTTAAAATGCTTATTTGGGCTAACGACTATGGTATGCGATACAATATCCAATTTAGGGCTGTGTTTCTTTTGCTTAAACAATAGAAAAACAAACGTAATAAGGCGCATTAAGAGGTCGAACAAATAGGATTTTCGAAAGTGTTTTTCATAAAAAATCTGGATGCCTCGATGGAATCGTTTGACGTATTCCAAATCTTTTATAGTGCTTTCTCCTTTGTAGTGAATCACTGTGGTGTCAGCAAAGTAAAAGTTTTCATAGCCTGCTTTTAAACTTGCATAGGACAAATCAGTATCCTCTACATACATAAAGAAACGCTCGTCAAATCCTCCTAGAGTTAAATAGAGGTGTTTGGGCATAAACATAAAAGCTCCGACTAAGATTTCCACTGCTCCACTAGTGTTTTGGGATAAATGGGCGGCATAATAGCCATTAACAATCGAACTAGTAGGAAAGAGCTTATAAAACCCCGTTACCTTCATCAAAGACCGCCAATAGGTCGGAATTCCCCTTTTTGATTCGGGTAAAAATTCCCCTCGACCATCAATCATCTTACAACCTACAATACCGAGGCCTTCCCTGCTTTTAAATAAGTGCAAGAGCTTTAAAAAACTGTCCTCTGCTACCACCGTATCTGGATTGAGAATACAGATATACTCCCCTTTTGCCTCCTGAACTCCCATATTATTCCCTTTGGGAAAACCCATGTTTTCTTTATTTTCGATATATAAAAGCTCAGGGAATAATTGTCGCATCATCTCTGCACTACCATCTTGAGAATTATTGTCCACTACGATAATCTCTGCTTCAATTGCCGTAGTTGCGGCTTGCACAGCTTTAATGCATTGCTCCAAGAAGAAACGAACGTTGTAGTTTAAAATAATTATAGATAATTGCATGTGGCAAATATAGTAGGATTAAGAAAACTTCAATAGATATAGTGTAAAAAAAAAAGGCTAATTACTTGATGTAATTAGCCTTTTACCACTAGGTATAGTTGGTATACCTATTATTTATTTACTGATTGCTTCGATTGTTTTCTTAGCAAAACTATTCGTAGGATCCAAATTTAATACTTTTTTGAATTCTGCAATAGCTTCTGTGTTTTTGTCTTTGTTAGCGTAGTAAGTAGCGATTGACGTATGCGCTTCGATAATTTGTTCTTTATTCGAAGGATCTTTCAATTCGTTCTTCTCTGCTAATACTTTTAAGAATCCTTGGTATGACTCAAACATTCTATCGTAAGCATCTACGTGATCAATGTAACGATTTGCACGTGCTCTGTAGAAATAAGCTTCTTGTGTTAATGGAGAAGCCTCAATCGTTTTAGCTAAATACGCATCTGCTTTTTTCAAAAGCTCTTCACTATCTGGACGATCTTCAGACCCTAATAGGTAGTATGAATATCCTACGTAGTAATTATCGTAAATATACCCACTTGACTCTTTAAAATCAGCCGAAATACTCAAGATATCAATTACGTTTTGGTATTTTTTCTCTCTGAATAAATCCAATCCGAAACGGTTGAATTCTCCAGCGATAGCCAACTCAACGTTGATTGCATCTTTTAAGTGGTTCAACCCTTTGTGGTAGGTTTCTTTGTTCTCCCCATAGTTCGATTGACCAATTTCAGATAACCCTAAGTACAAGTAATCTCTACCAATGGCGTTTAAACTTTTAGACTCTTTCAAATAAACTTTTAAGAACTTATCTAAAGCATCCGCACTTACGTCATAATTTTTATTTTCGTAAGCTGCATACCCTAAATATCTATGAATACGAGGATTTACACCTTTAATATCTTTCATTTGCGTAGCCACTCTTTCTAGTTCTACATAGTTTTCTGTCAGTACTAAAAAGTCTGCATAACGCATTTGAGAATCGATGGAATTATCTGTAGCTTTGATGAACTTTTTATAGTTTTCTCCCGCTTGCGCGATTAATTCTTTTTCCTGTTTAGCATTTACTTTGGACCACATATATGAAATCTCAGCGATTTCTCTATACGCAGGTGCATAATTTGGTGTCGTAGCTAATATCTCTTCACATGCCTTTATTGCATCGGCATAGGCACGTGCGCGTTTAGTAATCATGGCCATTTGCAATTTTGCCTCTACCAAAGAATTATCTAAATCATAAGCGTTTCTAAAAGAAGAATACGCATCGTTCAAATTCTTTTGCTCTAAAAAAGCACGTCCTAAAAGCAAGTGAGCTGTTGGATTGCTGTAATCTTTCGCAACAACATCAGCTGCAATTTTTTGAGCTGCCTTTGCATCTGGCATTTTAGAATTCAAATAAGCAGCGGCTACTAACAATTGCTCGTCATAATCTTTTTTTCTCATTTCCTTTTCAGCCTTTGAGAAATTAGCTACAGCCTCTGCCGCACGATTATTATCTAATTCTATTTGCCCTAGACCCACGTAATTCAAAGATCCTTTTGTTTTAGCAAGAAGTCCTTGATCAAAATAGTAACGTGCCGAATCCGATTGGTCTTCTCTTAAGAACACATCTCCTAAATAATAGTAGTTGATTCCCTCTGCAGGTTTCTTACTGATTAAATCTTTTAAAATTTCTTTAGCCTTATCAAATTGCTCTGCATTGATTGCTGTTTTTGCTTCATTAATACTTTGAGCAAAAGCAAAAGAACTACTTAAAGCTAAAGTCAACAATGAAATAGAATACTTTTTATTCATAATATATCGTTATTGTTTTATAAGTATATGTGTGTTTATTTAATTTCTTTGGTTACCACGATTTCTCTTGGTGGTGTATTGAAAGGGAATAATCCCGATTTTAAGACCACGCGTTGTCCTTTATAGCCGGCGATATATGAGGCAAAACCTGTTCCTAGTCCATTTTTTCCTTGCATATCCCAAACGTACAATTTACGAATTAACGGATAAGTACCTTCTGCAATATTGTTCTGACTGGGTTTATAATAGTGAGCATCTTTAGGATTTTTTACGGCTAATACTTTTACCTGGTCGATGTGTTTTTGAATTGCTTTAGTAGGTTGTGTCAACCAATTCAGACCAATAACCCCAATTGCTTTTGGGTTCTTCACCACATAATCAATTACCTCTTCTGTTGTATTGAGGAAGTAGGCATAATCTTTTGGAAAAGAATCAAAACCAGTGGCCTGGCGAAATGCGGAAGAAACGCTAGAATTGTAATTGTCAAACACTAAAAAAGAATCGGTGTCTTTTGCACCTCCGTGTTCAATTTGTTTTAAAATATTTTGATAGTCGACGATAGAATCAGTAGCTGATTTGTTGGTCACAAATACGATTGCATCGCTAGCAAAATGGGTTTGTTTAGGTGCAACTACGCCTTCGTAATGTTTCAATTCTTCAGCATTCATCATACGAGGCAACACAGCCACGCGAATAGAGTCGGATAGCAATAGCTGAATCACTTCTCGTTCTGACTTTGGTAGCAGATGTAGTTTGGCGCGTTTGTACTCGTTTTCGTAAAGAATCGCTACATCTTCAACGATTGGAAAAACGGACTCATCCACTCCAAGTGTAAGTGTACCACTGAGTAAAGTTTCTTCTTGCGTTGCAGGTTCACTACCAGCTTCGTTTGATGGCGTATGCTTATCCTTACATTGAAAGAACAAACTACTTGTTGCTAAAACACCAACTAAAATACCTATTCTAGCGGCGCTTTTTCTTCGAATCATATAAAACAAATTTAGAGCACAACCTAGTACGCTCATTATCTTTCGTCTAAGATAGATATTCTTTGTAAGAAGCAAAAAATAAAAGTAGTTTTTAACATAAATTGCAGACAATAAAAAAAGCTTCGAGTGATTCGAAGCTTTTTTTTAATCTTTTCCCATATTAGTATTCCACAATCGGTAGAACCTAAAAAAACCATAGACTATTAATACGATACCGAATAAGATTCGGTGCGAATCTTCCATTTGAAAGGGTATGGATTTATTTACAATCAAAGCGATACCACAAAACAAATAGAGCAGAAAAAACAATAGTCCAAAAAAGAACAAAAATCGCTGTAAAAGCGATTTTTGTTTAAAATTATTGTTAAACATTACTATTGAACTTGAATTGTAATTGGTAATGTAAACTGAGATCGAACTGTTTTACCATTTTGTACAGCTGGTTTCCACTTCGGCATATTAGACAATACGCGTACTGCTTCTTTTCCAGCACCGTAACCTGGGTCACGTACTACTTTGATATCCGTTAATGAACCGTCTTTTTCAACGATAAACATTACGATAACACGGATTGACTTCACACCTGAATCAATTTCTGGAGTTCTAAAACGCTGAATAAATTGTTTATTAAACGCTTGCATCCCTCCAGGGTATTCAGCAGGTACTTGTACAGCAATGAAAACTTCGTTTCCATCTCCATCGCCTCCTGAACCTGTTCCTTTGTCAGCATCTCCGGTTTTCTCGGTGATTTTGATTTCCCCTTTGTCCTTATCCCCTTTCATGTCCTTTTTCCCTACCTCAGCATCTTTGAAGTCCTCTTGTTTAGCGATTTCTTCTTTCACTTCCTCCTTTTTCGCAATTTCTGGTTCAGTAAACTTCTTTGTATCGTTTATTGATTTAACCTCATCTGCTGGTGGTGGTGGCGGTGGTGGCGGCACATCCTCAGGTGGTGGCGGTGGAGGGGGTGGTGTGTTATCTGGTAAATTGATATTTTCCATTTCGATAACTTTATCCAACTTATCCACCTTATTATTTCCAAAAGTTCCCTTTGCCATATCGATTAACATAGGTGAAACCAATGCTAAACCGAACAAAGCAATACCTGAAAACAACGCTACGGTTGTCACTTTTGGGTTTTCAGATCGCAATTGATATGCTCCGTAAGACTTGTTACGTCCTTCGAAGATAATATCAACCCAATCCTTTTTAAAGATATTTAATTTTGACATAATTTCTTAATTTCTCAGAACGTTAACTACTTCTCACCTAATATTTCTAAATCTTCAGGCGTGATATCTACTAGTGCATATGATTTAATACCTGAGATAGCCATCTCATCTAAAATATCAACTAAGTTGCGATATGTAGCTTTTTCACTTGCTCTGATGATTACGATCAATCCTTGATCCGCTTTTTGCGAATAAGCTAAAGCCGCTTTGTCTTTTTCTAACAAGACTTGGCGAATTCCCTCTTTTCCATAGGTTTGATCTGTTGGTCCTTCTAATGGGTTGTTAACCATCCCCATATACCATTTCAGTTTGTTATCCCCGCCAATCAGTATGGTCATTGTACGGTTCTCATCTACTTTTGTTTTTTCTTCCTCAATTTCAGTATCCGCATCCTTGTCTGGCATTGCAAGATTCATTGACTGAGGCTTATTCATAGATGTTGTCAACATAAAGAACGTAATCAATAAGAAGGCCAAATCCACCATCGCAGTTAAATCTACTCCGGCATTTTGTTTCTTACTTCTTACTTTTTTGTCCTTATTGCCTCCGCCGCCTGTATTTAATTCAGCCATTTACAGTTTAATTTTTTAATGATTAAAAATCTTCGTTTCTAAGTCCTGTAACTAAGAAGAATCTATTTACGCGTTGCTCTTGTAAGATATCGATAACGTTTTTCACTGCAGGGTAATTTGCCTCAGCATCTCCCTTAATTGCAACGTCTAACACTTTGTTATTATTTTCTTTTGCAACAATACGTGCCATCTCTACCCAATCTTTTAATTGATTATTTACAGAATCTGTTGGAATACCTGGTTGGTCTGCACCAACTTTGTTTCTAACATCTGCAGGCAGATTTAAAAATTTCTTCAATTCGTTAATAGGAGTTCCGATACCTTCAGTATAAGCAAATACTTCTTTTTCTTTATCATTAAACTCTATCTGATAACGACCACCCATTTTTTCAAGCGTAGCAATACGATCTTCTTTACCTAAAACTCCGAAGAAAACCTTTTCTTTACCTGGTTCTCCTCCAATTGTAACTGTTGCTAAGTTACTTTCTGGCAACTTCGTTTGAACGGTTGAATTGGGTGTATCTACTGGTAATGGCTCCGGAAGCTTTGCTGTCGATGTTAATACGAAGAATGTTAAGAGTAAGAATGACACGTCACACATTGCGGTCATATCTACGCTCATACTCTTCTTTTTCATTTTACCTTTAGCCATTGATAAATTCTTTTAAAGCTCCTATATCTTTCAATATAAGATATTAATACTTATTCTAAAATTATTTTACTAATCCTTTGAATCTTCTGTATGCTTGAGTAATAGCAAATCCAGCCTCATCAATTGAATAAGTTAATCTATCAATTTTTGTAGTAAATGAGTTATACATTACAATCGCTAATGTTGAAGTACCAATACCTGTTGCAGTACACACTAACGCCTCAGAAATACCTGTTGCTAATGCTGCAGAGTCAGGAGTACCAGATGTAGCTAAAGCCGAGAACGCTTTGATCATCCCTGTTACTGTACCTAATAATCCACATAATGTACCGATAGATACTAACGTAGCCAATACGATCATGTTTTTCTCTAACATTGGCATTTCAAGCGTTGTAGCTTCTTCGATTTCTTTTTGGATAGCTTCTGTAGCTTCTTCGCTATTGTATCCTTCTTTTTTCATTTGTTGATACTTCACTAATCCAGCTCTAACAACGTTAGCTACTGATCCTTTTTGAGTATCACAAGCTTCCATAGCTTCTTCGATTCTTCCTTCATTAATTGAAACTTGGATTTCTTTTACGAATTTCCCAACATCTCCTTTTCCTGAAGCTTTAGAAATCACTAAAAATCTCTCGATTGAGAAAACAATTGTCATAGTTAATAAACCAATTAACACAGCAACTACAGGACCTCCTTTATAAACCATCCCCATAAAGTTACCTGGTAGTGGGTGCCCTGCTGGATCACCATTTTCGAAGTTCGCTGGATTACCCATCACGAATTCCCAAATGATATAACCAAAAACAATACATAATACTACAGCTAACGATGCAAATAATCTACTTGCTCCTGAGCTTGACCCTACTTTTTCAACTGATTCGTTTGATACGTTTGTCATCTTTTTAAAATTTAATTCTTTTTTTTCAATTATTACTTATTACTTTTTTCACTTTTTAAAGTCATCAGTGTCGCAAATTTATGTTTTTAGATGAAATAAAAAAATTAAAATCCATTTTTTTAAAATAAGCTAACCTTGACTTAACAC
This sequence comes from Myroides sp. DF42-4-2, assembly GCF_030326445.1. NCBI lineage: Bacteria > Pseudomonadati > Bacteroidota > Flavobacteriia > Flavobacteriales > Flavobacteriaceae > Myroides > Myroides sp. DF42-4-2. The sequence goes on along the minus strand of NZ_JACAKI010000001.1, from coordinate 626,902 downwards.
AAGAATATTTTATACTTACCTTAACATTAGAAAAAAAGTAAGCAGTGGTAAAGATAATAAGTCTTGTTGAATTTTACTATCTTTATTTCACCGTATAGACCATATTTAACATTTAATAATCTTAATATTTATACATATTTACTTGACTATTTGACTAATATTCCTCTTTAATTATATAAAATATACAAAATGAGCCTAGAAAATTTCAAAACTGACATCATTAATGGTTATACTCATAAAAGTGATTTTATTACCATTGGCTGTGCTAATTTGGATCAAAACATTGTCGCTGATACGTTTATCAACATTCCGCTCAAAACCTTAAACCGCCACGGTTTGATCGCTGGTGCAACGGGAACGGGTAAGACCAAAACCATCCAGGTTCTCTCCGAACAATTATCGAGCAAAGGGATTCCCGTGCTGATGATGGACATAAAAGGGGATTTTAGTGGGATTGCCCAAGCGGGGGTGGCGAATGATTTCATCAATAATCGCCATGCACAAATGAATCTACCCTTTGAACCAAGTGCTTTTCCCGTTGAATTGATGACTATTTCTCATCAAAACGGCGTGCGTTTACGCACTACAATAGCCGAATTCGGCCCTATTTTGCTCAGTCGTATCCTCGAATTAAACGACACCCAAGGAGGGATTGTTGCTTTATTGTTCAAATTTGCCAGCGATCACCAGTTAGAACTCCTCGATTTAAAGGACTTTAAAAAGCTTCTACAATACCTAACAAATGAAGGAAAAGAGGAAATTGAAAACGAATACGGTCGCATTTCTCCTGCTTCTACCAATGCAATACTGAGAAAAGTGATCGAATTAGAACAGCAAGGTGCCACATTATTCTTCGGAGAACCCTCTTTTGACGTGGGCGATTTAATGCGCTATGACGAAACTGGTAAGGGTTTTGTCAACATTGTGCGCTTAACCGATATTCAGGATAAGCCCAAACTATTCTCGACTTTTATGCTAAACCTCTTGACCCAAGTCTACAATCAACTACCGGAACAAGGAGATAGCGGACAGCCAGAATTGGTTATTTTTATTGATGAAGCTCACCTCATCTTCAACGAAGCTAGTAAGGCATTGTTAAGTCAAATTGAAACCATTGTTAAGTTAATTCGCTCTAAAGGGGTTGGTATATACTTCATTACCCAAAATCCAACGGACATTCCCAATGGTGTATTGGCTCAACTAGGATTAAAAATCCAACATGCCCTGCGTGCCTTCACCGAAAAAGACAGAAAAGCGATTAAAGCGGCGTCGGAAAACTTCCCTTCTACATCATATTACACTACCAATGAGATCATCACTCAATTGGGAACAGGAGAAGCCCTAGTAACGGCTTTAAATGAAAAGGGAATCCCTACACCTTTAGTTGTTTGCACCTTACGCGCACCAATGAGTCGCATGGATATATTGACTGAAGTCGAAATTGAAGGCATACTGTCACAGTCCAAATTGGTCAAAAAGTACAACGAGACTGTCAATCGAGAGAGTGCCTTTGAAAAATTAGAAAAACGCACTGTTCCCACGAGTGAACCAAGCGATTCTCCTAAAAATACGTCGACGGCCAAAACAAAGAAAGAAGACAATACACTAACTAAAAGCATCTTAAAAGTTGTAACAAGCGCAACTTTCATCAAAGGAGCCTTTAGTTTACTTAGCAAAGTAATGAATGGATCGAATACGTCATCTCGATCAACTAAAACGACGAAAACATCGTCTACTAGAAAACGAAAATAGAGGATTAAAATCCTCTATTTTCGTTTATCAGTTGTTTTATTTTCTCTTCTATTTCTGGACTATCCCATTTTTCTTCGATAGCTGCCATTGCCATAATAACATCCATGATTTGGGCTTGTTGGTCTCCGATAGCTAGTGCTTCTTGGTAACTTCCCTCGCTAAAGGTTACACGGTCGTATAGTGGCAACCATAGATCAGGGTATTTTTTTGCAAAGGCACTTTCTATCTTTTTGCGCAGTAAAAACATCGGGTTCGCCGTCAGTTCACTCATTTCTCTAAAATTGCGATACGAAAGTTCTGCAATTGCATCAGCATTGACTTTTCGCGCATGTTGATAGTCATCAAGTGCTCCTTCCCAATCCTGTGGATGAGCGGCCAAACAATCTAACAATACGTTGACATCTTCTAAACCGGCATTCAATCCTTGTCCATAAAAAGGAACTACTGCATGAGCTGCATCTCCAATGAGTGCTACTTTATCTTTATACACCCACGGAAAACAAGTCGTTGTTACCAGGGAATTAACCGGATTAGCCGCATATAGCTCCACTAAATCTGGCATTAGCTGCAAAGCATCGGGAAAATATGTGTCAAAAAACGCAGTAACTTCGGTATCCGTCTTGATAGAATCAAAAGACACTTCTCCTGTATAAGGCATAAACAGTGTGCAAGTAAACGAACCATCCATATTAGGTAAAGCGATGAGCATAAAGTCTTTTCTAGGCCAAATGTGAAAGGAGTTTTCATTTATCGCAAATCCGCCTTCTTTTTTAGCAGGAATAACAAGTTCTTTATACGCAATAGGTAAATACGATTGTTGGTACTCAAATCGACTGCGTCTTTGCAGGCTACTTCTCACCTTGGAATACGCACCATCGGCACCAAAGATCACATCATGTGTAATGGCTCTCCACTCTTGTTGTTCCTGTTCACTCGTATAAAGGATTCCTCTTTTACTATCTACACTCCAAATAGGCGTATTAAAAACAAACTCCACGCCTACTTCTTCCGCCCACTCAACGAGTTTCTTATTTAATCCACCACGGGAAACTGCCCAAATTGCTTCTCCGTGAATTCCATAGGGTTGCTTCTCTTCTTTCGTTAAATGATGAATAGCTCGTTGATACATTGGAATTCCAAATTGACGAATCTTTTCCTCTAAGCCCACGCGATTCAACATCTTCCAGCCTCGTGCAGAAAGTGCTAAATTAATCGACCGTCCCGAGAAATCAAGCGTGCGAATATCATCTCCTTTTTCATAAACAAAAACTTGGTGTCCTTGTTGTTTTAATGCAATGGCCAACACCGTTCCTACTAAACCGCTTCCTACAATTGCAATACTTTTCCCCATACTCCTCTTAAATATTTGAATATTTAATTTAATTACCTAATTAATATTTGATTAGTGTTTTTAGCTCTATCGATTAACGATTAACTTTAAACCACACTCTTAACAATAATGAAAAACTTAATTTGGATCATCGTTACTATACTGACTGGCTGTTGGTATATCTGTCAGTTCATCTTTTATTTTGAAGGATTGCTTGTGTATAGTTTACTTACACTGGCAATACTTTTAACCTTACTCAATCTGGTTTTGAAAGAGGGTCAAAAAAAATAATCCCTTTTTCAAGGGATTATTTTATTATTTTTCAAACGTTAATTCCTTTCCAACGGTCAATCCTTGGGATTTAGCAAATGCCCCACACATGTGGAACAAAAGTCGTGCGCCAACGTTTCCGTCCCAATCGTCTTCTCCTGGTGCAACCTCTACTAAATCCATTCCGATGATTTCTTTATTGGTTTCAGAAAGTCTCGTGATTAAATAAGTTGCTTGTTCAAAGGTCAAACCACCTGGCACGGGCGTTCCTGTATTGGGGCAGTACCAAGGTAACAAAGCATCAATATCAAAGCTAATCACTACTTTTTGCGGTAGGGAAGCGATAATTTGGTCACATTTATCTTTCCAGCTCATTCCTTCAAATTCGTCTTTTTTCAAATCTGCATCCGTATGTACCAATACGCGACCTGAGGCTTTCACTACCTCAACTTCTTGTTCACAGAAATCGCGGATTCCCACTTGAACAATTTTTTCTACTTGAGGCAATTTCAAAGTATTGAACATAATCGAAGCATGGGAATAGGTAAATCCTTCGTAAGCGTCTCTTAAATCCATGTGTGCATCAAAGTGTAAAATTCCAAATGACTCATGGTGTTTTGCTACGGCATTGTAATAGCCAAATGGCGTACTGTGATCTCCACCTAATAGGACCACGCGTTTTCCTTGACTCATCCAATTTGCAACTTTAGCTTCTACTTCTTTGTGCAGGGTGTCACAAACCTGATTAATCGTAGCTAAACTCGCTTGTAAAGCAGGGTGATCTTCTAAATTTTCTCCATTTTCTAATGCTTCGATGATTGGTTGTGCCATTGCTTTATATTTGGCACTTTGCTCTTGCCAATGGGCAGGTGCTTCATCAAAATAGATTCCTAACTTCCACAGTTCTGGATATTTTTGATGTAACAAATCTACTTGATAAGAAGCTTCTAAAATTGCTTGCGGTCCTTCTGATGCACCTGCTCCGTAACTTACCGTTACTTCCCATGGAACTGGAACCACAATAATTTCACTTTCTTCTGCTGTAAAAGGTAATCCGTAGATTGTTGCATCTGCTACCCCTGGTTGAGACGGATCAAAAGTCTCTATTTTTTGCTGCTTTGTTGACATATATACTGCTGTTATTTTTCGCTGCAAATTTATAAATTAAATCACAGCCCTACTATCTAAATTATTTCTGACTTAGAATCCCTTCTTTTAAAATTTGTCCGAAGTGATACATATCTTCGAAACTCGTGTACAAGGGTACAGGTGCTAAGCGGATCACATTAGGTTCTCTCCAATCGACAATTACTCCGGCTTCCATTAAGTAGGTAAACAGCGCTCTACCTTCTCCGTGCAACAAGATCGACAACTGGCTTGCGCGTTCGCTTTGTTCTGTTGGCGTAATAATTTCGAAATTTCCTCCAACTTCTGCACTGATCGTATTGATAATAAACGCTAAGTAAGCGGTTATCAGGTCTCTTTTTTCGATTAATCTAGGCATTCCTACTTCTGCAAAAAGCTCAACGGAAGCCAAATAAGGTGCCAAAGACAAGATGGGAAGATTGCTAATTTGCCATCCATGTGCATTTTCAATAGGATCGTAAACAGGCTCCATCAAAAAGCGTCTTTCTTTGTTGTGTCCCCACCATCCACCTAGGCGAACTAGATCTTTGTTGGTGTGGTGTTTTTCGTGAATAAAGCAACCCGAAGCATTTCCTGGTCCTGAATTCATATACTTATAGCTACACCAAGCGGCGAAATCCGCATCCCAATCGTGTAGTTCTAAATTGATATTACCTGCGGCATGTGCCAAATCCCATCCTACATAAGCACCATGTTGGTGTGCTTTTGCGGTAATGGTTTTCATATCTAATACCTGTCCTGTATAGTAATTCAATCCTCCCATCAAAACTAAAGCTAACTCATCGCCTACTTCTTCGATTTTAGCAAGGATATCTTCTAATCTAAAATTGTGTTCTCCAGGTCTGCGCTTTACTTCTACAATGACATCTTTAGGATCGAGTCCATGCCATTTTACTTGGGATTGGATTAAATATTGGTCACTTGGGAATGCTTTTTCTTCGCATAGTATCTTGACGCGTTTTCCTGAAGGTTGGTAAAACGTAGCCATCAACAAGTGAAGGTTAACCGTTAAAGTATTCATTACCGTTACTTCTGATGGCTTTGCTCCAACGATTTTACTCAAAGGTTCACTAAATCTTTCGTGGTAATCCCACCAAGGTTTATCCGCATAAAAATGGCCTTCAACCGCTAACTCCGCCCAGTCTGTCATTACTTCATTCACATACTCTACCGCTCTTTTCGGTTGAAGTCCTAGTGAATTACCCGTAAAATAAATAACTTGTTTTCCATTTACTTTAGGGAAGTTAAATTCAGTTCTATAGTTTGCCAAGGTATCTTTAGCATCGAGACTTTGAGCAAAGGCTAACGTATTCTCAAATTTCATGGTTTATAATTTTGGTTTTTGTAAAAGTAGAATTTTTATCAACATTTACACTATTTTCAAGGTATAAAAAATCCCTTGCTAAAACAGCAAAGGATTTTTTAATACTATCTTTTGTAGGTTGATTTTATAAAATCAACATTGCATCACCGTAAGAATAGAATTTGTACCCTTCTTCTACAGCTTCTTTATATGCTTTCATCATAAGATCATGTCCACAGAATGCAGAAATCATCATTAATAGTGTTGATTTTGGCATGTGGAAGTTTGTTATCATACAATCAGCAATACTAAAATCGTAAGGAGGGAAGATAAATTTATTCGTCCATCCTACAAATGGATTTAAGGTTTGACTAGAAGAAACCGAGCTTTCTAATGCACGCATACAAGTCGTACCTACTGCACAAACTCTGTGTTTTTCTTCTTTCGCAAAATTAACGATATCACAAGCTTCTTGAGACACTACGAATTCTTCTGAATCCATTTTGTGTTTTGACAAGTCTTCTACCTCAACTGGATTAAAGGTACCTAATCCGATGTGGAGCGTAATTTCTGCAAATTTAATTCCGTTGATTTCTAAACGCTTCATCAAGTGTTTAGAGAAGTGCAATCCCGCAGTTGGAGCAGCAACAGCACCTTCTTCTTTTGCATAAATGGTTTGGTAGCGTTCTGCATCTTCTGGAACAACTTCTCTATTGATGTATTTTGGAATTGGTGTTTCTCCAAGTTCCTGCAATTTTGCTCTGAACTCTTCGTAAGAACCGTCGTATAAGAAGCGCAACGTTCTACCTCTAGACGTTGTATTATCAATTACTTCAGCAACTAATGAATCGTCTTCTCCAAAGTACAATTTATTTCCAATTCGAATCTTACGCGCTGGATCAACTAAAACATCCCATAAACGTTGTTCTTCATTCAATTCGCGTAGTAAGAAAACTTCAATTCTAGCCCCTGTTTTTTCTTTATTTCCATAAAGACGTGCAGGAAATACTTTCGTATTGTTCAAAACCATCACATCACCTTCTCCAAAATAATCCACCACATCTTTGAATAGCTTGTGTTCGATCGTTCCCGTTTTGCGGTCAACCACCATTAAACGAGCTTCATCTCTATTCTCAGCTGGAAATTCTGCCAATAATTCTTCTGGCAAATCAAAATTAAAGTTTGATAACTTCATTGAAAAACAATTTTAATTAGTTCAATAAAAAGAGGTTAGCTCTTTTCAAGTTTTACAAATATACAACCTTGAGATAGGCGTTGTCAAGTATTTAGCACTATTTTTTTATTTTTCAGGGGGTTTCAAGGACTGAAAAGCCCAGTTTTTGTAGGTCTTTCCAAAACTTGGGATATGACTTACTTACCACTTCTGCTTCTTCGATAATCAGATCCATTTGAACCAATAAGGGTGCAAAAGCCATGGCCATGCGATGGTCTTGATAGGTTGCAATTCGCACCACCCCCTCTTCTCTTGTTTCTCTTTTAGCTGCTAAAGCAAGAGAATCTGCTGTAACAAAAAGATTTCCGCCTAGTTTTTTCAACTCTTGTTGAAGTGCTACTAAACGATCTGTTTCTTTAATTTTTAACGTATGTAATCCGTGAATTTCACAGGCAATTCCCAATCCAAAGCAAGTAACTACTACAGTTTGTGCCAGGTCGGGAGTATCGTTAAAATCGCCTTGAAAAGCAGTAGTTGGCGATGACACTTTAGTCAATCGAATAAAGTCATTTGCTTCAAAAACAGTTTCCACCCCTAATTGTTCGTATATCATAGGCAATTGGGCATCACCTTGTAAACTAACGGATTTGTATTTACCCAATCGGAGACTTGTTCCCAAAGGAGACAAGGCAATTAGAGCGTAATAATAGGAGGCAGAAGACCAATCGGCTTCGACTGTAAATTGTGTTTTTTTTATTTTTTTGGGAGGATAAACGGAGATTTGTTGCCCTTGAAAGGTTATTTCTGCTCCTAGTTCTCGAATAAGAGACAAGGTCATCTCAATATAAGGTCGAGAAGTAATATCTCCGATTAACTCAAGATGCATCCCGTTTTTAAGTGCAGTTCCCACCAAGAGTAAAGCTGAAATATACTGACTGCTAATACCTGCAGGAATGCGAATACATCCACCTGTTGCTTGAATTCCATCAATGGCCAAAGGCGGATATCCCTCTTTTTCGAGGTAGGTAATGTTAGCCCCCAATTCGCGAAGGGCATCAACCAATATCCCAATAGGGCGATTGTGCATGCGTTCACTGCCTTCTAGCTGAATCGACTGGTTTTGACACAAAGCAAAATAGGCCGTTAGAAAACGCATCGTCGTTCCTGCATGATGGACATTTACCCGTCCTCTTTTTACAGCCAACCCTGCTTGCATCGCTACAACATCATCGGAATCCGCTATATTGTCTACAGCTATTTGTTGAAATAATTGCTGCAATAGCAACAAGCGATTGCTCTCAGACTTACTTCCTGAAATAACAACCGTTGGTACAAAATCAAGTCTAGCATCTAGTGATGATTGTCGTAGGTGAACCTGCATAGTTAGAGAGGCTTATTTTAATTTTTCATTGTTGTGATGGCGATCGTGATCGCGTTTGGTTTTTAGGTCCATCTTTTTATCGAAAGCCTCTTGCAAGTTTACTCCCGTTTGATTGGCTAAACACAAAACTACAAAAACAACATCCGCTAATTCCTCACCTAAATCTTTGTTTTTATCGCTTTCTTTTTCTGATTGCTCTCCGTATCGACGAGCAATAATACGCGCTACTTCTCCTACTTCTTCTGTCAATTGAGCCATATTTGTCAACTCGTTAAAATAGCGAACCCCGTGTTCTTTGATCCACGTATCTACTGCTAATTGTGCGTCTTCTATCTTCATTTCTTTTCGTTATGATTTAGTTTTATCTGAATATTCTTCCTTTTCAGCTTTGGGGTGACACATCCTCATTCCGATCGTTCACCTAGCTTCTATTGGGTTGGGCGTTCGAAGAATCTTTTCTAAGTTTCGCTTTCCCCTCTCCTATTTCTCTTTTCTTTTAAACACTTTATCTTTCACCCATTTTTCGTACACAACCATCAAAACGATGAAAATTATATAGCGGATAGCTACGTTTTGCATGCACAAAGGATCTCCTTTTAAGGCACAAACAAAATCATTGGCGATGATCCACGAAAACAAGATATAGATTACCGTGAACAGACTAAATTTGATTACTACATTTTTCATTATTCTTTATTTTGAGAGTCGATACAAATCGTTACAGGTCCATCGTTGAGCAGTGCCACTTTCATGTCTGCGCCAAATCGCCCTGTTTGAACTTTTTTACCTAAATCCCGTGTTACTTGCGCGATAAAATTCTCATACATTTCTATGGCTACATCGGGTTTTGCTGCGCGAATATACGAAGGGCGATTGCCTTTTTTCGTCGATGCGTGTAAGGTAAATTGACTGACGAGCAACACTTCCCCATCAATGTCCAAAACTGATTTGTTCATCACCCCCTGTTCGTCTTCAAAAATACGCAAATTCACTAATTTTCCCGACAACCACTCAATATCTTGTCTCCCATCGACTTCTTCTATTCCGACTAAAACAAGCAACCCTTTGCCGATGCTTCCCGTAAGCGCTCCCTCTACTGTAACTGAGGCTTCAGTTACGCGTTGTATTACTATTCTCAATGTATCTATTTTTCTAATTATTTTATTCGCTCTAGTACGACATGATGCTCTTTGATCTGCTGCTGTATCATAGCATACAACAGGCGAAGCTCGCCGTAATCTTCTTTAGGGATGACCGTTTTTTGCAGGCGTAAACTCAACCCTATTTGCAGTTGATTCCCCTCTAACACCTTTACTTCATAAATCATATTAGCCCCAATTTTTGAATTGGCAAACACCTCATCCTTAGGATAGTATTTCAATCGATACCCTTCAGGCAACTGAACCACTAATTTATACATATCCATAAAGGGATAAAGAAAGTGAATATCGGTTTGTCTCACCGGGTTTTCAAACGGGTTGGCTTTATCTCGATACAACTCCAAAGGAGTAAAGGTCAAGGTGTTATTTTTTGGATCTACTGTTGCAAAGTTAAATTTTCGCACCTGGAACGCTAGATCGATATCCTTGTTTTCGGTTGATTTGATCTCCCCATGACTCAAAAATAATTGTGAACTACGCCCTTCAATATCACTGCGGCTTCTATTCAGCATACTCTCTGCGTAGTTTGATTTAAAGGCTAGTGCTTCATAACGCGTGAGGAGGCCTTTCATCGTTCCAGTTGCATGTCCAGATTCATCTAGCGTCAACTGAAATTCTTCTTGTTTAAACGAAATCTGCCTTGGCGTTAGATCCACTTGTGTCACACTAAATTTATCCGTAATCATCCACCCATATCCGTTTAAATCTTCAAAGGGCAATACATTTAGCAGGGCGTCTTCCATTGTCCCATCGAGAACATAAAATTGATCTTCTATTTGGAGTCCTACAATAACGTGATTTAAGAAACGCGTGAATAAAATGGGGGCAACCCCATTAGACTGTGTACTAAGGACAATGGGATTGGCCTGAAAGCCCGCTGCGCGCAAGGCCCCTATTAGCGCCAAATTTAGATCTGCACTATTTCCCTGCCCCTGGCTCATTGCTCTTTTCACTCCCTTATCTGTCCAATAGCCATAGTGCTGATCCCATTTGATGTGTTGCTGAACATAGGCAATTACTTTTTGGGCTTTCTCCATGGCATTTAATCCACTTAGGTCAATATGTTCTAGCGTTTTATTCCAGTATTTATCTTGTTTTAATTCGTTTCCGAATTTTCTATCCTTGTATATTTCTTTGGCTACCGCTTCTTTTTCGTGTGGAATTACTACAGACGGGCTCATGGGATATTGAAATTGGATTAAATCAAAGCGAACGGAACTAATATTCTGCTGTGCATTAGTCGAAAAAGGTTCATTTTCAAATGCTGGAACCGCTTTGGCTTGAAAACCTAAAATTGCTTCTTTATAGCGATAGGATGTTCCCCATTTATTTCGAGCTAAATCACGTGCAGTTTCCGTTACGGTTTTTGTCTCTCGAAGAGTCAACCCTCCTGTTTTCGTTAGAAAATAGGTTAAATTATCAGGTATATTAACGGTATAGCTGCTTTGAAGTTTTGGAATGTCCCCTTGAAAATACCAAGTAGGAATCACGTCTATATTGTCTATTTTTTTGGTATAGCTATATGCAATTCGATCGCCAATTCGAATGTCATTTACGATAATTTCTTTACTGTAAAGGCCGTCGTGCACGAAGCGATTCTCGGCAGCTTTCACTTCAATAACTTCCTCTTTCCCTTGGGTAGTGCGGAAAATTTTATACGAGTCGATTTCAACCGACTCTGTCGTGTAGCGATTAACGTAATAAGGCAGGAGTAAGCTCGCATGGGCTATTCCCTCTTTTGTATTAATTTGAATTAGTCGCTTGACTTTTTGTACAACTGCAAATCCACTTTCTTCCGAAAACTCAAAGTCTACTACCCCTTCTTCATTTAATACAACAGCACTAGCTTTATTAAACATCTCTTCTTCTACATGAATCGTTGGTGCTGTTTGTACTAGATCAGCTGGTGGAATTGACTTCTGCTGAGCCAAACAATTAAAACTAAAAATTCCCAGCGTAATTAATACAACTTTTTTCATTTCGTGTTTTACATTTTATTATCCATCTCAAAAATACAAAACTCCAACAGTTTGACCTCCAAATTTAGCGACGATTTAGGAAGAAGGCGTAAAACAAGGAGAAGGAAGAGATAGGAGAAACGAAGAAAAGGCAAGTTCTAAACTAAAGTGTAGGTCGTCCTCCATTTTCTAGGAGTAAAAGAGTTGAACAAATAGGCTAATTTTTAACCTGCATTTTAACCTTGCCTTAACAAATATAACTATCTTTTTGCCTTAGCTTTATATTACTCACTTCTTAGCAATAATATAAAATAACAACATATTTAACTACGCTACAATTACAAACTTAACGAAAACACAATAAAAACACAAATAACAAATAAAAACCTCAATAAAAAATAGATATATGATTGTAGTTTTTTAGAATTTGTGATGCACTTATTTACAGAGTAGTGCATTTTCGATAAAGTTGCCGGCACTTGTCCACTTATTCAACTCCATTACCCGCATGGTACGCCTATGCAAAAAATCTAAACTGTCCTTAACGCAAGGGTATTGAGCTTTTTTACATTGTAAAACTTGTCTCTCCTGCGTTCCAAAGACGATTTTAAACAGTGTATTTATTAATCTGCAACATCGCTGTGATGTTGCCCAAATCATTACGACCATGAAAAAGATATATGGCCTATTCCTATGCCTTGCATTTTTAGGTACGGCATGCAGTTCAGATCAAGCTTCTTCCGCCCGGTTGGAGCAACCGACCCCAGAGACCAATCGTTATGAAGTCATCACCACTGCCTATCAGCAGCGAAGGGAGGAAACACCAAAACTAAGGACCTCTTCTTTTTGGAAATGGTTCAAACCTGTTGCTTCGGCAGATGCAAAAGCCTCGGCCATGTACTTGGCTAAAAAGGGATTAAAAGCGGATTGGAAAGAAGCCTTAATCATTGGAGCGTCTGCTTCACTTGCAGCTATATTTTCTGGTAAAAGTACAACAATGGCCATTCAACCATCAGAATTGCCTGTTCTAACCGATATACAAACCATCCAAGAAGCTTCCTTTCGCGCCAATAGTATGGACGACTTAGGTTATTTACACTATACGCTCGTCAATGAGGTGCTCCAAGACTCCACCCTTGCCGCTCTAAGTCCCAATGAGCGAAAAGGCGTACTATACGACAAAGTGTATCATCAAGCGCAAAAGCAAAACATCACCACCACCTACGACAAACAAGAGGCGATTGCGGTATTAACAGCACTTGAAACGACAGTGAATGATCAAAGTGATGCCTATTATACTACCCTATTTGCATTTACCAATTCCAAAGATTTCAACGATTACAAAAATATAGTTAAGCTGTACTCCAGTACATTTTCCAAACTATATAATCCTTTTGTATTTACGGCATATTCTAAAGAAATGGAACTAGCAGTTGTAGAAGATACTACTTTATCACAAACCGTTAAAGATGTTTTATTGTTAGAAATGGCTACTTATCGCTATGGATTCACGTATTACCTCAAAGAATAGAACTAAAAAAGAGCTGATCCCAGGAGGGTCAGCTCTTCTCTATCTAATCTACGGTTATTCCTCTTGGTTTCTGCCGTCTTTATAAATATCTGTTCGATAATGTTCTTCTTCCCCATCGAGGATTTGGATGTAGGTTTTATAGCGAGACCAAGCAAGTTCATCGTTGTCTAAAGCTTCTTTAACTGCGCAATGTGGTTCTTCACGATGTAAACAATTATTGAATTTACATTGGTCTTTTAACGCGAAGAACTCCGGAAAGTAGTCTCCCACTTCTTGAGGCTCCATATCTACCACGCCAAAACCGCGAATTCCAGGGGTATCAATAATAGCTGCATCAAATGTCAGATCAAACATTTCGGCAAAAGTGGTGGTGTGTTGCCCTTGTTTGTGTTGCTCTGAGATTTGCGCTGTTTTTAAGTGCAGGCCCGGTTCTATAGCATTGATTAGGGTTGACTTCCCAACACCTGAGTGACCAGAAAACATGGATACCTTTCCAATCATTCGCTCTTTAATCTGTTCTAATCCCTTTGATTCAATAGCGGAAACGCGCAAACACTCATACCCAATCTGCGTATAGATATATTGTAAATACAATTGTTCATCCAAAGCTTCTTCTGAATAGGTATCGATTTTATTGAACACTATAACCGTTTTAATGCCATAGGCTTCCGCAGTTACTAGGAATCGATCGATAAAACTTGTCGTTGTCACAGGGTTGTCAATCGTCACAATCAAAAACATAGTATCGATATTTGACGCGATAATATGCACCTGTTTGGATAAGTTTACTGATTTACGCACAATATAATTCATACGAGGAGCGATCTCATGAATCACACCTGTTGTTGTGTCATTGGTTGTTTCTAGTTCAAAGACAACATGATCTCCTACTGCAAGGGGATTCGTACTTTTAATTCCCTTAATACGAAACTTTCCCTTGATGCGACAATTGTAAAACTGCCCATCTTCACCTTTTACAACATACCAGCTTCCCGTTGATTTATAAACTGTTCCTTTCATAAGGCAAATATATTTTAAATATTCCTGCAAAAAAAAGAGACCAAGTAGAAAATCACTTTGTCTCTTTTGTATTTATTACATCTATGTGTGTCTATGCATCCTTTCTATTGATGACTTGATCCTGTCGATAAATACTTTCTTGGTGGATCGCGTTATAAATCGTACGGATAAATTCATCTGTAAATCCGAGATGTTCCCCTTCTTTCATCATTTTTTCCACAATGCTATTCCATCTTTCTTGTTGAAAAACAGCGACATTTTTTTCGCGTTTTAGCGAGCCGATCGCATCAGAAATCATCATTCTCTTTTTTAATAAATCTAGTATTTTGCTATCCATATCGTCAATTTGGATGCGATAGGTTTGCAATTGCTGCATATAATCTTCCGTCTCGTCGGTTATATTGCGCAACTTAAGTGTGTGCAAAATGGTTTTCAATTGTTCGGGAGTCACTTGTTGAGCGGCATCACTCCAAGCTTTATCGGGATTCAGGTGTGTTTCTATCATCAGTCCGTCAAAATTGAGATCTAGCGCCAATTGAGAAACTGCTAAAATGCGATCCCTACGCCCTGTAATATGAGAGGGGTCACAAAAAATGGGAATATGCGGCAGTTCTGTTTTAATGTCTAAGGGTATTTGCCATTCGGGTATGTTGCGGTATTTTGTTTTTTCATAGGTACTAAACCCACGGTGAATCAGTCCTAGCTTACTGATATTCGCTTTTTCGAGTCGTTCTAGTCCACCCATCCACAGCGATAAGTCGGGGTTAATTGGATTTTTCAGCATAACGATTTTATCCGTTCCTCTCAAAGCTTCTGCAATTTCTTGCACTGAAAAAGGATTTACTGCGGTACGCGCACCAATCCACAAGATATCGATATCATTGGCAAGGCATAAATCCACATGTTCCGCTGTGGCAACTTCTGTTGCCAATAACAAACCTGTTTCCTCCTTTACTTGTTTCATCCAATCCAGCCCAATGGCACCTACCCCTTCAAAACCACCAGGTTTAGTTCTGGGTTTCCAAATACCTGCACGAAATACTTTTACCTCATCGGGCAAAGAGCGAGCAATTTGCAACAATTGTTCCGGTGTTTCAGCACTACATGGACCAGCAATAATTGCGGGCGCTTGACCTTGAAAAGCAGTTAACCAATCTTTACTCATTTCTTACATTTTCATTTCATACAAATTTACGAGTTATATTCCAAAAAAAAGGAATTAATCCCATTTGTTCAAACTCAAGTTCTCAGATAAGTCACTTTTTGTTCTTTGTTTTTTATAATAATTAATACTTTTACTTTTCATCAAAAATTCAACCTACATGTCAGTACTAACTTTTATCTTAATCCTATTCCTAGGTGCCTTTGCTGCTGGTTTTATCGGCTCATTATCAGGACTTGGGGGCGGGATTATTATAATTCCTTTACTCTCCGTATTTTTAGGCGTGGACATTCACTATGCCATTGGAACAGCTTTAGTTGCAGTAATTGCGACTTCATCTGGTTCTGCATCTGCCTATGTGCGCGAGGGGATTACCAATATGAGATTGGGTATGTTTCTGGAAATTGCCACCACCATTGGGGCAGTAGTTGGCGCACTTCTCTCAACCAATGCACCAACATCATTGCTAGCTATTATATTCGGAGCTACCCTCATTTTCTCTTCCATGAATTCCATTCGTAAAAAAGAAGATCACCTAGTCCTCCCCAACCAAGGGAGTGTATTAGCTCAAAAACTAAAATTAGCGGGAAATTATCCTCATGCGAGTGGCGAGAAAGTACACTACAGCATGACGAATATTCTCGGTGGATTTAGCATGATGGGCGTAGCAGGTATGATGTCAGGATTATTAGGTATTGGTTCCGGAGCGTTTAAAGTAATTGCGATGGACACCATTATGAAAGTTCCCTTCAAAGTATCTACGACAACGAGTAACTTTATGATGGGGGTAACAGCAATCGCCAGTTCGGTGATCTACATCCAAAAGGGCTATATCGAACCTACCATTTGTATGCCCGTTATTATTGGTGTATTAATTGGTTCGATGGTCGGTGCTAAAGTATTGATGAAAGCCAATACCAAAAAGCTAAAAATGTTTTTTGCTGTCCTCATCTTCATCATTGCACTCAACATGATTTACAACGGAATTACAGGTAAAATCTAAAAACTAAACACCATGAGTACTTCAAAATTTACAGATAATCAACTGCAAACTATAATTGGAAATGTGTTGCGTTATGGCGTTTTAAGTGCGTTAACTGTAACGCTGATTGGCGGTATCATTCTGCTTGTGAAAGACGCACAACAAACGGTTTCTTTCTCCACTTTTGTCGAGAATGATCGCAACCTAGTTGAATTTTTTCACAACATCTTGGAGGGCGTTGCGAATTGGGATGGGGAATCGATTATTTTTCTTGGTATTTTACTTTTGTTTTTTACCCCTATCCTACGTCTTATCTTGTCCTTATTTTCCTTTATCCTCGAGAAAGACAGCTTGTATATCATAATTACTTTAATCGTTATGGCTGTGATCATTCTCAGTATGTCTTTCGGTTTTTCTCATTAATTTACCTACATTTGTTTTTACTAACCACTTCTTGCATATGTCTATTAAAGTAGAAAATATTAGTAAATATTACGGCGAACAACAAGCGTTACAGTCTATTAATTTCTCGGTGCCTAAAGGGCAGATTGTCGGTTTTCTAGGTCCAAATGGCGCTGGTAAATCGACCTTGATGAAAATACTAACCACCTTTATTCACAGCGATGAAGGGTCGGCTTATGTCAATGAATACAACGTGGCTACACAAGCAAAAAAAGTACAGCAATCCATTGGCTATTTGGCCGAACACAATCCGCTGTATTTAGACATGTACGTAAGGGAGTATTTGCAATTTAACGCTTCGATTTACAAAGTTAAAAAAGAGCGCATTGAAGAAGTAATTATACAAACGGGCTTAACGCCAGAAGCACATAAAAAGATTGGCCAATTATCGAAGGGCTATCGCCAACGTGTGGGAATCGCTACTGCTTTGCTACACAACCCGGAAGTGTTGATCTTAGATGAGCCAACAACTGGACTTGACCCCAATCAATTGATTGAAATTAGAGCGTTGATTAAATCCGTAGGGAAAGATAAAACCGTTTTTCTTTCGACGCATATTATGCAAGAAGTAGAAGCCATTTGTGAACGCGTAATCATCATCAAAAAAGGGCAAATTGTCGCAGATCAATTACTACATGATTTGTTAGAAAATCAAAATGAGCAAATTATTTCTGTTGAGTTTGACTTTAAAATTGAAATAGAATTTATCAATCGCATGCCACACTTGCTACAAGCCCATCACATACACGACACCCAATGGGACCTGGTTTTTCCTATAGGACAAGATTATCGTGCAACCGTGTATGACTTCGCTCAACAACAAGGCCTAAAAACGCTTTCTCTACAACCGAAAAACAAGAATTTGGAAAAGCTTTTTCACGATTTTACCGCTACAGAAAGTCAAGAATAACAAAATAAAAAAAAGAGCCATGGCTCTTTTTTTTATGCTTATATCTCAAATAATCCATTGATTTCAGCGTTGATTTTGTCGATAATCTGCCCTAAATCTTCTGGCTTATCTACGAAATCCAAGTGATCTACATCAATGACTAATAGTTTTCCTTTGTCGTATCCTTTGATCCAATTTTCATAGCGCTCATTTAATCCACTGAGATACTCAATCGAAATAGAGTTTTCATACTCACGCCCTCTTTTGTGTATTTGCCCTACTAAATTAGGTACGCTACTTCTCAAATAAATCAACAAGTCTGGTGCAGCTACTAACTCTTGCATTAAATCGAAAAGGGAAGCATAGTTTTTAAAGTCTCGATTAGACATTAACCCCATCGCATGCAAGTTGGGTGCAAAGATATGAGCATCCTCATATATCGTTCGATCTTGAATGATTGTTTTTCCACTCTGTCTGATTTGAAGTACTTGGCGAAAACGACTGTTCAAAAAATAAACTTGCAAATTAAATGACCATCGATCCATTTGATGGTAGAAGTCATCTAAGTATGGATTGTCCACGACATCTTCATAATGTGCTTCCCATCCATAATGTTTTGCTAATAAGTCTGTTAATGTTGTTTTTCCCGCCCCAATATTTCCAGCAATCGCTATGTGCATTACGGTAATTTTATTTGATAATTATTTACTTTTTGTTCGGTAAAAATACTCAATTTTTGAGTGTTATAAAAGAAGCCTGAAATGCTTTTTACATCCACTCGAATTTGGTAAACCATATTCTTCTCCATATCAACGTAATAGAGCTTATTTAGATGAGAATAAAATACCTGTTTATTATTTAGTATTTGAATATGGTCATAGTCAGAAGGCATAGCATAGTTCAGCACTTCATTGCCGTAGATGTCAATTCCCTTAATCTTATTATCTATTGTAATGCGGTAGAGGTAATTCAAGGTGGATTGATAGGCTTTGATCTCTTCCTTAATGGTAAAGATATTGCGCACTTCTAAGGTACTTAAATTATAGCGCAACACGCTTTGATTCGCTTGATTGACAATCCACAAATTCTTTTGCGTACTGCTAGCAACATAAGCGGGATCCATAGCAGAAAATCGCCCTGTTAGCTCAATGGTATTTAATAAAGCTAGCTCCTTACTCAGTAGGACGATGGAATTAAAATCGACATAAAACAATACAGGAAACAGTGAATTTGTCAAATCAATCATTTTCAACGTCCCCATTTTGGGCAGGCTAAAATTTTCGGAAGAATACTTACTGCGTTTGCGCAGCGTATTTTCTTCTCGTGTAAATGTATTGTCAAAAATATCTTTACTGATAAAAACTTCTTGTTCTCTCAGTGATTCACTGTTTAAGAGTTGGGTGTTTATTGTTTCTTGTGCAAGAGTGGATATGCTACCACAAAGCAAGAGAAAAGCAATTAACTTTTTCATATTTACTTCCTTATATAGGTTTGAAAAGTAAAAGCGTAGGCGTGTTTTTCATCGATGGGATGATAACTCTCTTTGACCAATTGCCAGTCGGAGGGTGAGAATTCAGGAAAAAAAGCATCTCCTTCAAAAGAAGCGTGTACTTGGGTTAATTCTAATTGGTCTGCAAAAGGCAAAGCCAGGGTATAAATTTCACCACCTCCAATTACATACACTTGTTCTTCCCTTTTGGTTCGTTCAAGCGCTTCTTCTAAACTGTGAACAACGATACAATTTTCGGGAGCGACATAGTCTTTTTGTCTAGTGATAATTACGTGTGTTCGATTAGGTAAAGGCTTGGGAAACGACTCAAAGGTTTTGCGTCCCATAATGATATGATGATGGGAAGTTAAGGCTTTAAAGTGTTTAAAATCATCGGGCAAATGCCAGATGATTGCATTGTCTTTGCCCAATACGTTATGCGCTGCAACAGCAGCAATTAGAATGACCATCGAATTAGTATTTTGTATCTTCTTGGTTTAAATCTCGTTTAACATCTACTAGAGGAAAGTCTTTTTCTACTTTCGCGCGTAGCTGTTTTATTTTTTCTTGTTGGAGTGAGACGAGTCGTTCTATTTCGCGTTCCTGCCAAGCAGGTCCCATAAAGCGATTAACGACCACTACATTGATCAGGTGAAAGAGCAAAAGCAATGCCCATGCACCAACGACATAGGGCCACCAAACCCCAACAATTTGCGGGTCTTTTACCCACATATTAATTGCGTATAAAACTAGGGAACCCAATAGAAAAACAACGAAGTGAAATAATAACATCTTGCGTTGTTTGATTCGGTTCTTTGCGTACTCGTACTGTTTAATTGCTTCTATTTTTTCCATAGCATTTTTGGATTAGAATTTATACCGATACTTTACCTTTTATAGCGGGATGTGATACGTAATCTTCTAACGTAAAGTCCTCATAAGTAAAGCTAAAAATATCTTTTACTTTCGGATTGATTTTCATTTTTGGCAACGCATAGGGAGTGCGACTCAACTGCAAGTTTACTTGTTCAATGTGATTGTTGTAGATATGGACATCGCCAAAAGTGTGAATAAAATCCCCCACTTCTAAATCGCAAACTTGTGCTACCATCATCGTTAGTAGCGCATAAGAAGCGATGTTAAATGGCACACCTAAAAACACGTCTGCACTGCGTTGGTAGAGTTGACAAGACAATTTACCTTCTGCAACATAGAACTGAAAAAACGAGTGACACGGTGGTAAAGCGGCTTTGTTATTTGCGACGTTCTCGGCAAAAGAAACGCTAGTATCTGGTAGAACGCTTGGGTTCCAAGCAGAAACCATTATACGTCGGCTATCTGGATTTGTTTTTAACGTATCGATCACTTCTTTAATTTGATCAATTCCCTCTCCATTCCAGTTGCGCCATTGGTATCCATACACTGGGCCTAAATCACCATGCTCATCAGCCCATTCATCCCAAATGCGAACGCCATTTTCTTTGAGGTAAGCAATGTTAGTCTCTCCTTTTAAAAACCACAACAGTTCGTGTATAATAGACTTCAAGTGCACTTTTTTGGTTGTAACCAGTGGAAACCCCTCGGCTAAATCAAAGCGCATTTGGTGGCCAAAAATACTTTTTGTTCCCGTTCCTGTGCGGTCTCCTTTTTGTACGCCTTTATCTAAAACTTCCTGTACTAAATTCAAATATTGTTTCATTCCTTTCCTCCTTTTTATCTATGATCGCTTACTAATTTCATCTCTAATTCGCGCTGCTGTTTCGTAGTCTTCATTGCCAATAGCCTCATTGAGTAAACGCTGTAAGTCGGATAATCCGTATTTGTTATAGCCTTTTCCTTCGATGTCTAGCTCTAAAAACTGTTCCACTTGACTGGCGATATCGTCTTCTGCCGGTTCTTCTTCTACTTCAGGGCTTCCACTTAAGATAATCCCTGCTTTGTTCATGATATCAGGATAGGTGTAGATAGGGGCAAAAAAGCGAATAGCTAGGGCAATTGCATCGGAAGTACGGGCGTCCATAAGTTCTTCTATGCCATTTTTCTCCCAAACCAAGCTTGAAAAAAACACGCCATCCACCAATTTGTGAACGATCACGTGTTTCAATTGAATATCGAATGTATCGGCAAAACTCTTAAATAAATCGTGTGTTAAAGGTCTAGGAGGACGAATTTCCTCCTCAATTGCAATTGCAATGGCTTGGGCTTCAAAAGCTCCAATAACAATAGGCAATTTTCGATCCCCGTGCTCTTCATCTAAGATCAAGGCATAGGCTCCATTTTGGGAATGGCTATATGAAATTCCTTTAACTGTCAGCTTAATCAAACTCATAATCTTTTTTATAAAAACAAAAAACAGTAACTAAATCAAAGATAAACAATCTTTAGATTTTAGTTACTGTCTTGGTAAATTATCTAAATCAAAAAATGCTATTAAGCGTTTTTCGCTTTAAAGTCTTTTAATTTTTCCACTAATTGAGGTAACACTTGGAAAGCATCTCCTACAATTCCATAGTCCGCTACTTTGAAGAAAGGAGCTTCTGGATCTGTGTTGATTACAACTTTCACTTTTGAAGAGTTTACTCCCGCAATATGTTGGATTGCACCAGAAATACCTACTGCGATATAAAGGTTAGCCGCTACTGGTTTACCTGTTTGTCCTACGTGCTCTTCGTGTGATCTCCATCCCACATCAGATACTGGTTTAGAACAAGCTAGAGCAGCGCCTAATACTTCCGCTAAATCTTCTAACATCCCCCAGTTTTCAGGACCTTTCATTCCACGTCCACCAGAAACAACAATATCCGCATCAGCAATCGTTACTTTTCCAGATACTTTTTCTACTCCTTCAACTTTTAGACTAAAATCTGCATCGTTTAAGCTTGGTGCAAAATCTTCTGCTGCTGCAGCTCCTGAAGCTTCTACTAAACCGAATGAGTTTTTCCCTAAAGCCAATACCTTAACGTCAGAAGAAATCTCTGTAAAGTTGAATGCTTTGTTTGAAAAACCAGTTCTTTTTACTACAAATGGAGCAGTGCTTTCTGGCAAGGCTACTACGTTAGAAGCAAAACCTGCATCTAAGCCAATAGCAACCGCTGGTGCTGCATATAAACTATCAGTTGAAGAAGATAAAATCACCACTTTTGCGCCTTCTTTTTGAGCCGCTTGTTTGATCACATCTGCATAAGCCTTAGCGTTGAATGTATTTAATTTATCGTTAGATACTTTTAAAACTTTATCTACCCCGTATTTTCCTAATTCGCTAACATCAGAAGCATTAACCGTTACTGCTGTAACTGTTGTTCCCAATGATTCTGCTACTTTTTTCGCATAAGAAGCTAACTCTAATGCTACTTTTTTAAATTTTCCTTCTGCTGATTCAGCATATATTAAAACTGACATACTTTTTCTTTTTAAGGTTAAAAATTACTAGATTAGATCACTTTTGCTTCGTTGTGCAATAAGTTGATTAACTCATCTAAGTTATCCGGAGCAATCATTTTACAAGCTGATTTTGCAGCTGGTTTTTCAAATTTTACTGCTTTAGTTGCAGCTTCAGCTCCTACTGGCTCAAGCACAGTCAAGGCTTTTGTTCTAGCAGCCATGATTCCGCGCATATTTGGAATACGCAAGTCTTTCTCGTCTACTAATCCTTTTTGTCCGCCAATAACTACTGGTAATTTTCCAGATATTGTTTCTTTTCCTCCATCAATCTGACGAATTGCTTTTACCGCTGTTCCGTCTACGTCCAATCCTTCACATGAATTGATGAAATCATAACCTAAAATAGCAGCTAACATACCCGGAACCATCCCACCGTTATAGTCTAATGATTCTTTTCCTGCAAGTACTAAGTCGTATCCACCATTTTTCACTACCTCAACTAATTGTTTTGCAACAAATACACCGTCAGTAGGTACTGCATTTACACGGATTGCTTCATCAGCACCGATGGCTAATGCTTTTCTTAAGGTAGGCTCTGTATCAGCGCCTCCAACATTAACTACTGTTACCGTAGCTCCTTGTTTCTCTTTAAACCAAATGGCACGTGTTAATGCATATTCATCGTTAGCATTGATCACAAATTGCACTCCATTGGTATCAAACTCAGCGTCACCATTCGTGAAATTGATTTTTGATGTAGTATCAGGCACGTGGCTGATGCAAACTAATATCTTCATTATTATTATAGTTTTTTGTTTTACAATATTACTTGTGAACGAAAATAAGAATTAATTTTCAATATTTTACTATGCAAGCATACTAATTTAGTTTGAATTAACCAAAAATAATTTACTAAATCACCCAATAATTCAATATCTTTTGTGGAATTACCCCCATCAAATATCCATTTATTGAAACAAAAGACAAAAATTTAAAAAGTTTGCAATTTAACAATGTAAAGATAAAATAAAGGATTGTCAACAGCAGATGAACTGCTTTACATCCTTTTGTATTTATTACTTGCTAAAGTCAGAATAGAAGTAAGCAATTCTGTCAAAGAAACTCCAGCATATTCAAAGAGTTTAGGATACATACTGTAAGCAGTGAATCCAGGTAAAGTATTAATTTCGTTTACAACAAAACTGCCATTTTTTTTCAGGAAGAAATCAATTCGAGCAAAACCTTCACATCCTGTAATTTGATAAGATTTTACTGCAACGCTTCTTATTTCATCTGAAAGTTTTTTTGGGATATCTGCAGGAATCTTCATTCGCGCAGCTGAAGTATTGCAATATTTTACTTCATAAGAATAAAAGTCAGCGAGTGGTACAATTTCACCTAAAGCAGATGATATAGGATGTTCATTTCCCAAAATAGCACACTCAATCTCTTTACCTTCAATGGCTTCCTCAATTAAAACTTTTTTGTCAAAAGAAAAGGCAAGATTCAGTGCTTTTTGAAATTCCTCTTTCGTGTATACTTTACTTACTCCAACAGACGAGCCAGCATTACAAGGTTTAACAAACATTGGTTTATTTACTATTTTTTCAACGTCATCAAAGGACACCTTATTTCTATTTGCATAAGGCAAAACAACAAAACGAGTGATAGGAATTCCACAATCCCTAAGTACTCGCTTAGTTATTTCTTTGTCCATACAAATCGCTGATGCTAATACAGCTGATCCGACAAATGGAATGTTTAAAAATTTAAAATAGCCTTGTATTGTCCCATCTTCACCAAAAGTTCCATGTATAATAGGAAATACAAAATCAAAGCAGCTAAGTAATTCGTGGGTCTCTGCATCTAATATTTCTCCTACTCGACCTTTCCCTCGTAAATACACCTGTTTAGCCTGAGAAAAATAATCCTTCTCTACTAAATCAATACTAGTCAATGTTGAATACTGCTTATTATAAAACCATTTTCCTTCCTTATTATTTCCTAAAAGAACAACATCAAACTTAGCTTTATCAAAACCATTATATATATTGGATGCAGAAATCAAAGAAATATCATGTTCCATCGATTTACCACCAAATACTAATGCTACTTTTTCTCTCATGTCGTTAATTTTTCTGCTTTTTAATTACATAACAAATAACTTTATACTCCTCAAATGATTCTCTAGCATCCATAATTTCTTTATAAACAAGATTATCAAAAAAATCTATAATATTAAAACCTGAATCTTTTAGTACTTGCTTGAAATCATTAACATCCTTAAAAATGTCCCACGCCTCTTTATGCTGAAAATTCAAAGGCGTGCAACCAACAACAACTCCTTCATCAGATAAAATACTATAGAATTTCTTAATATTTAACTCAATAGAATCGCATCTATCCAAATAATTTACATTTACAATCAAATCAAATTGGTTGCCATTAAAATAATACGATTCAAATTTTCCGCAAAAAAAAACATTTTTAATACAAAATAAAAAGCTCAAACAAAAAGAATAAATAAATACAATTAAACAAATTAAACATAAAATAATAATCAATAATACAACAAAATAAGATTAAACATAGGATATTACTAGAAATAATAACGAATTAAACTATTAAAGTTTGATTAGTGAATAAATCGAACTTAAACACATATTTAAAAAGAATATAAAAACAGCTGTATAGTAGACAACAAGAGTATGAACAAGAACTGTACAGCTACATCAGGACGAAACAAGTTTTCTTGAGAGTACTTCATTGTGAATCCATAATGATGCTAACGTACGGATTCCCGCGCGATTGGGATTTTGCCACCTACTACATTACCTACCTTTCCACTTAGGCCACCTAAAATCCCTCTTTTAAT
This sequence comes from Myroides sp. DF42-4-2, assembly GCF_030326445.1. Lineage (NCBI taxonomy): Bacteria > Pseudomonadati > Bacteroidota > Flavobacteriia > Flavobacteriales > Flavobacteriaceae > Myroides > Myroides sp. DF42-4-2. Next base: position 601,637 of record NZ_JACAKI010000001.1, on the reverse strand, counting down.
TTCTGCCATAATTTACTTTGTTTACTGTTTACTATTTTTTCACAATCGTTTTGTTCTATTCGCCTTCTACATGAATACACTATAAACCTATATCAGTCCAAATGAACCTGAACTGTCCCCTTCCGTGTTTTTCTATCGTTTGGAAAACAAAAGACAAAAACTTAAAAAGTTTGCAATTTAATTCGAACTAGATAAAAATAAAGCGCATCAACTAAACCAGAATAAAGCTTAGACTATCCTATACTTTTTTAATTCTAATCTTATTACTTCTAAAAGTAAATCACGTAAGTATAGACCCGAATATTCAAAAGAAACATATATACATCTAAAAGTATTACTATATCAACTAAATCTCTCCCTTGCCCCTTAATTGGCAACCTATTTGATTCCTGTTTTTTAACTCTAGTCTACTACCCAATACAATTTTTTAAATCTATATATGTTGCAAACATTATTAAAAATCAGAAAATGGGAAAGTTCTGCTCCTATTCCATCCAACGCAATTCAAACAGTTGAATCTGCGTACAAAAATCAACAACCATATTTAACAGATTCTAAAATTTGTTGTCTTTGTGGAACAAGTTCAAATATTATATCCATGTAATTATTCGAACAAATAATTCTTAGTAATAATTAGTAATACAAGGGGGAGGTTTGTGAAGCTTTCCCCTAAAAAAACCTAAAGACGATGAATATAATCCTCAATACAGCTCAAGGAAAATTTGATTTAAACTATGATAAACAACAAACGTTAGAAAATATCTGTCTAGTAAACAAATTACCATTTCAGTCCATTAATTTCTATGGTCAAAAAGGAGATAGACTAAAAATACTTCCTAAAACACTTAATACTACAATTGATGATTACATTTTAGACAATTATGATGCAATAATCTTACAGACCAATCGAAATATAAATCTGCCGAAAGTGATACTAAAGAATTATCTCGTAAGCTATAATAGCACTAAATCAACTGAATACATCTTCCAATCTGAAAATTTCGACTATTTAGCCTACATTGAATTTTCTTCTGAGCAATGTTTTGACTTTATCTATAAAAAAGTTACAGCTTTTTTTAATAACATTAGTATAGATAATCGCCCAATCATAGTTGGAATAAGTGGTGGTGGTGACTCAAACACTCTACTAAAAGCTTTACTACAGGTAAAAAAGATCCATAAAACTCAACTTATCGCTGTTATGTGTTGTGGTTTAGATGTGTGGGATCTAGCAGTAGATAGAGCCAAATACATATGCAAAGAAGCAGATATACAACTCAATATTGTTGCTCCCAACGAAATATGCAAGATCATAGGTAAAAAGAATGCTCTTACTTGGGATACAGATTTTTTTGACGTTTTTAAAGACAGTGACCTAGATGTATTAGGCACTTTTGTAATAAGAAAAGTGCTACAACACTATTCAAAGACCCACAACGCGCAAGCAATGATAACTGGATTAAATCTAGAAGATTTACTGGCAGAATCTATCTTTCAAGTATCAAAAGGAAAATTGCCACTTCCATTTCCTATTAGAGAAATAGATCATACGCAACTTTGGTATCCCTTATATCGTATTCCTAAAAAAATACTTGACGGTTGTTACCCTAAACTCTCTTTAGAAAATTATGAACAACGCCATGCTGACAAACTAGTAAACAGAGCGATTCCTTACTATTTTTCACAAATTACAAGTTCTCTTATTCCTGGTTTCGAATATGACTTACTAGATGGATTTCAAAACTTATCGACACTTAACAAATCCCCATTTATATACATAAAAGAACTAGGATTCAGCGTTACAGAAGAAATTTCTCATCATTTAATACAAAAATGGTTGTATTACACGAATAATTAAATATAATGGAGAACAAACACAAACAAGCATTAAAGCAAGCTCAAGAATGGATAAGCCAAAATTTTAATCCAAAAGCAATCCTTGTAGGAGGCAGTATTGTTAGAAATCAACACAATACAAACAGTGATCTAGATATTCATGTAATCCATGATGCTTCATTTAGGCAGCGACACTTTAAATATTTCAACCAAATTGCTTGCGATATATTCATAAACAATCCAGAGCATATTAAGAACTATTTTATAGAAGAGCATAAAAAGAATCGGCCTTCGACAGCTCATCTGTTAACGACTAGTATCGTTCTATTTGGTCAAGAATACCTAAAGGATCTCCTCAAACTTGCCCATTATTATCTTCAAACGCCAAGAAAGTATTCAACAGAAGAATTACAACAACAACGCTATTATATTACTACTTTACTGGAGGACGCTACAGATATTTTGCAAACAGATACTAACTGTTGCACTTATATTTTAAATACAGTAATAAGTGAAGTTATTACCTACTATTATAATATTCACCAACACTACCTACCAAGAATTAAAAATAGAATACAAGATATTCAAGTCCCTGACTTACAACGCATTTTTACAGATTTCTACAGAGCCAAAAACAATGAAGAACGCATTCAAGCTTTGCATGCGCTATTTTATCAACTCGACATTCCTATACAGCCACAAGAGTGGCATACTGAACCGTCAACCTAAAAAAATTATAAAAGATGAAGAGCGAAACATACAAAGAGGGTGCCCCAAAAGGGCACCCTCTTTGTATGGTATAAAACGGGGCTCTTTTCTTTGATTAATTATTCTTGCAAGTAAAACGAATGTTAGACTCCGATCGCGCGGATTACTATTTTTTCACAATCGTTTTGTTCTATTCGCCTTCTACATGAATACGCTATAAACCTACATCAGTCCAAATGAACCTGAACTGTCCCCTTCCGTGTTTTTCCATGATAGGGAAGAAAAAAGCACAAAAGGGCTTTTTTTTCCTTCAACAAACAACACAAACAACTGTTATTCAGCCGTTTGTTTGGTTTGGTTTTACTTTTGTTCGGGTCTTCTTCGGTAAACATGCGGATTTACGGGGGTTTAACCCCGATTTACCGAAGCTGACTCGAACATGACTCGAACAAGACTCAAACAAAACGCAATCCACGCGATCGAGATCATTTAGCTTAGATCGAACTTTCTTCTGAATAATGTTTTAATTTTATCTATAAAAAAAATTTTGCTTTAGTTAAAAACAGCAGTGTTGAATGAAACAAAAAAAGAGTTCAGTTTGACTGAACTCTTCCTTTTATTTCTTTCACCTTGGTTTAGGTTGTACAAAACAATTGTTACTTACATCGAAATATTAGCAACAAGCACGCTTCCGTTAGCCTTCGATGTTTTGATTACTTTCCCTCCTTGTACAACTTCCAACGTCAATTCACCATTATTATCTTCCGAATCAATTGTTTGTGCTGTAACAGAAACCGCTACAATTTTGTTCCCTGCGAATGATTTTGACCATTCTTTTTTACCTAGATCGGCAATTGATTCTGTTGTTCCATCTCCTTCAACAACAACAATATTTCTCAATACGGCATTATCTGATGTTTTAGCTACAACTTCATATGCAGCATTGCTCGATGTATTATCATCACTACTACATGAAAATAGTCCCATAGAGACCATCGCACAAACCAGTACTACTTTTGCTTTTCTTAACATAATTCTGTTTTTTTTAATGTTTTACCGTACAAATATATATCAGTAAAAAAAACATTTACAACTAATTTATTCAAATCGGCAAAACAACATCATATTGTGTATTATTTCCACAAAAGTCCACAATTCTTCTTCTAAAACACAGGGTTAACTTCGAATACTAAAACAAAAAAAAACACTAAGAAAAGAGTGAATCCCCACTTTATATAGCAACCAATACGCTCACCTATAGCATTGAACAAGATAAGGTAGTTGATGATTTGTTGTCACAAACATCCAATTTCGGACTACAGAATCTTTTTTTTGCTTGGGTAATCTCATCAGACAGCAGGCAAAAGTATAGGGGCAATAGGAGGGATACTTGTGAAAGAAGCCCATTAAATCTGCAAGTACCGAGCTTGTAATTGCCCTATTTCCGCCCAAAAACTTATACAATTCAAAGACGCAGTTAAAAAAAACAAAACAGAATAGAACATAAGCGTTGTAATGATATTTTTTCATACTTTTGTGACTATTGAATAATTTTACGGAAAATAAGAACTTATGAGAACGATTCAATTTAGAGAGGCCGTATGTGAAGCTATGAGCGAGGAAATGCGTCGCGATGAAACCATATATTTAATTGGAGAAGAAGTAGCTGAATATAATGGTGCTTATAAAGCTTCAAAAGGTATGTTGGACGAATTCGGTCCTAAACGCGTAATTGACGCTCCTATTGCAGAACTAGGTTTTGCGGGGATTGCTGTTGGTTCTGCCATGAATGGAAACCGTCCGATTGTTGAATTTATGACATTCAACTTCTCTTTAGTAGGAATCGACCAAATAATAAACAACGCAGCTAAGATGCGTCAGATGTCAGGTGGTCAATTCAACATTCCCATTGTATTTCGCGGACCAACTGCTTCAGCTGGACAATTAGGTGCTACGCACTCACAAGCCTTTGAAAATTGGTTTGCCAACGTACCAGGTTTAAAAGTGGTAGTTCCTTCTACTCCTTATGATGCAAAAGGATTATTGAAATCAGCAATTCGCGACAATGACCCTGTTATTTTTATGGAGTCAGAGCAAATGTATGGGGATAAAGGAGAAGTTCCTGAAGGAGAATACACGCTTCCTATTGGAGTTGCTGATATTAAGAGAGAAGGAAAAGACGTGACAATTGTGTCGTTTGGTAAAATCATCAAAGAGGCATTAAAAGCGGCTGAAGAATTAGAGAAAGACGGAATCTCTTGTGAGGTAATTGATTTGCGTACGGTTCGTCCAATGGATCAAGAAGCCATCTTAACTTCAGTAAAGAAAACCAACCGTTTGGTTATTTTGGAAGAGGCTTGGCCATTTGGAAGTGTATCGTCAGAGATTACTTACTTAGTCCAAGAACAGGCTTTCGATCACTTAGATGCTCCAATCCAGAGAATTACTACTGCAGATACCCCTGCACCTTATTCACCTGTATTGCTAGAGCAATGGTTACCGAACTCCAATGACGTAATCAAGGCAGTGAAAAAAGTACTATACAGATAAACTTTTTTAAGTAAAAAAAAATTGTATATTTGAATTACTCCATCTTATCTTATAGGATGGAGTTTTTTGTATTTATGCCTAATATTGACTATGAAGAAAAACATATTATTTTACCTAATTCCCCTTTTATTTGCTCATTTCCAAGGTTTTGCACAAACAAAAGTAAGTGGTAAAATTAAAGATAGCAACAATGTAGAGGTTTCCTATGCCAGTGTATATTTCAAGCATTCTACCCAAGGTGTCATCGCTAACGAGGTTGGAAAGTTTTATTTGGAAACTGAAAAAAACTACGATACGCTAGTGGTGTCTTTCGTTGGCTATAAAACAACCTATGTTCCGCTTAAAAGCCATAGTAATCTTGACTTAACCATCACATTAGAGGAAGATAATATGTTGGAAGAGGTGCGTATTTTCACGGGAAAAACCTCCAAAAAAAACAACCCTGCCCTCGATATTTTAAGAAAAATATGGGAGCGCAAGCGCAAAAATGGCTTGTATATGTTTGATCAATACGAATTTGACAAATACGAAAAAATTGAATTCGACCTAAACTCTATCGACAGCGCTTATCGCAAAAGCAAAATTTTCAGGGGGATGGAATTTATCTTCGATCAAGTGGATACCAACCGCATCACGGGTAAAACCTACCTTCCTATCTTTATCAATGAAAATATTGGACAGGTTTACGGAGATAATCTAGGCAACAAAAAAATTGAAAAAACCCTGGGGAACAAAAACTCCGGATTCGATACAAACCAACACATAATTGAGTTCGTAAAAGATTTATATGCTGAATATAACATCTATAACAACTATATTAAAATATTTGACAAAGACTTTGTCAGCCCCTTGTCGCGTACTGGAATTAACGTGTACAATTACGTATTAGCAGATAGTGCTTATATTGATGACAAATGGTGTTACAATATTGTCTATTATCCTAGACGAAAAGGGGAACTTACCTTTAAAGGAGACTTTTGGGTGAATGACTCCACCTTTGCCATCAAAAAAATCAATATGGAAGCCAGCCGAGATGCCAACATCAACTGGATCAAAGAAATCTATATTGAACAGGAATTTGATGTGCTAAATGATTCCGTTTTCTTGTTGACACGCGACCATTTTATGTCTGATTTTGCCTTGTCAAAAAAGGAAAAATCAAAGGGTATTTACGGAAAACGCACCACGATATACCAGAATCACCAATTCAATATCAAACATCCAGATGATTTCTATCGCGTGGATGTCAACCAATACGATGAGTCGATCTACAGTCGATCGGATGAGTTTTGGCAGACCTACCGCTTTGAATCTTTAAGTAAAGATGAATACGGGATCTACAAAATGTTAGATACGCTGAAAACTGTACCAAAATTTAGGTTTTTGTTTAACTTAACCTCTACTATCGCGAGTAATTACTACAACATTCCGAAGTATAAGTTAGACTATGGTCCGATTTTCTCCACCTTTGGTTATAATGATATTGAGGGCTTGCGCCTGCGTGCAGGAGGGCGAACGTACTTTGGACCGAATGACAAATGGAGGTTAGAAGGTTATGGGGCCTATGGTTTTAAAGATAATAAATTCAAATACGGAATGAGCGGTAGACTCCTACTACACAGTCCTTCTCGATTTATTCTATTTGGAGGAAATCGTCGAGATGTAGAACAAATCGGGGTAAGTTTAACGGAAACCAACGACGTATTGGGACGAAGTTTCGCCTCTAGCTCCCTTTTTGCTAGTGGAGACAACTCTAAACTGACGGATATTAATTTATCAACTGTCGGTTTGGAAATTGAACCCGTAAAGAACTTGCGTTTCTTAACCACCTTTAGCTACCGAACACTAAAACCAGCCTCGGATCTTTTTAATCTCGATTACTATATTGACAAAGAACGAACGCTGATTTCAAATGAAACCAAACAATCGGAGATTGAAATGGCAGTAGACTATACGCCTGGAAAGAGAACTATTGGATATGGGGTGGATCGAAACGAAATAGATCAAAAATACTTGAAATTATACCTGCGTTATAGCCATGGATTTAAAGGGGCTTTTGACAGTAATTTCCAGTATGACAAGTTGCAATTATACGCGAGAAAACCAATTCTACTCGGCGGATTTGGGACTTTTACAACGACTGTTGAAGCAGGAAAAACATTTGGCGAAGTACCGCTGGGCCTACTGAGTGTGGTACCCGGAAACCAATCGTGGTTTAACATCGAAAATACCTTTGCCAACTTAAACTACTATGAATTTGTAACCAATGAATATGCTTCTATTCACTTAGAACACAATTTTGGCGGTCGATTACTCTCGAGAATCCCGTGGTTTAGAGACCTAAACCTAAGAGAAATCGTAGGCTTTAGGGGAATTTACGGAAAGATCTCCCAAGAAAATATAGACCTCAATGCCTCTCAATTGGTTTATAAAGCACCAGAGGACTTCTATTATGAATACTACGTTGGAATTGGTAATATATTCAAGGTATTTAGACTTGACTTAAGCTGGAGAGGAAATTATTTGGACATGCCTGACGCTCGAAAGTTTGCCATTCGAGGCTCATTTGCAATTTATTTCTAATAATAAAAAATATACTTGCTAAAACGCACGAATTGAAGTATTTTTGCCCCCATTATTAAGTTATTTGATTATAAAATAAATGAATATGAGTACATTCGAAACTTTTGACGCCTTTGTTGAAATTCCAGCAGGTAGTAGAAATAAATATGAATATGATTTCGATTTAAAACGATTGAGATTCGACCGTTTACTTTACTCAAACATGAGATACCCAGCAGACTACGGTTTCATTCCTGAAACTTTAGCATTAGATGGAGATCCACTTGATGTATTGGTTATGTTTACTGAGCCATCTCTTCCAGGAATGGTTGTTGAAGTAAAACCTGTAGGTATTTTCTATATGGCAGATGATAAAGGACAAGACGAAAAAATTCTATGTGTTCCTGTTTCTGACCCATTGATGAACAAATTAAACGACATCAACGATGTAAACGAGCACTTCAAAAAAGAAGTAGAGCATTTCTTCAAAGTATACAAAGACTTAGAAAACAAACAAGTGACTACAAACGGTTTTGGAGATAAAGCAGCTGCCATCCAAATGATCAAAGAATGTAAAGATCGCTTTGACAAATTAGAAAACAAAGCAGAAGGTTTATTCAGCATCCGCTACTAATAAACAAGCTGCAATTTAATATAGAAAAAGAGGGTGTCCCAAAAGGTCACCCTCTTTTGTATTGTATAGGTTCCGCCCTAAACTAAGGATACTAAACTTGTACAGCACAAAAAAACTACCTAAACTTAAGTGGGTTCTATTTTGTTAGGCTTATTTGACAGCCTCTTTTTATTTCTATTTATCATGCATAGTTCTACGTCCCCTTATTTACTCCTGTTCAGCACAACAAGCCAAAGCAAAATCTAAGGACAGATTACTTATTACACAACAACCATACATTAAAATCGATTTTTTTACAAGGAATACGTAACAAAAAAGTAAACTATACAAATATCAAACTGCTTTTACATACAATATTAACAAATAAATAACGTTAATTGATTTATAATTACTATTTTCAGTTCAAAATAAATCACATGGAACAAGCAATAAAAGCGATCAACAATGTAATCTGGTCGGATGTTTTCGTCATCTTATGTTTAGCAACTGGATTATTCTTTACTATTAAAACGCGTTTTATCCAAGTGCGTTACCTCAAGCAAATGGTTAAGCTACTATTTACAGAAGGTTCTTCAGAAAAAGGGGTAAGTCCCTTTCAAGCTTTTAGCATAGCCATTGCGGGACGCGTAGGAGTAGGAAATATAGTAGGTGTTGCCACAGCTATTGCCTATGGTGGTCCTGGTGCCATATTTTGGATGTGGACTATTGCATTTTTAGGGAGTGCATCGGCTTTTGTTGAATCAACCCTTGCCCAAATATACAAGACAGAAAAAAATGGACAATATTGCGGTGGTCCAGCCTTTTACATCGAAAAAGGGCTAAACAACAAAAAACTAGCCATCATCTTTGCTGTTCTTACCATTATCAGCTGTACATTATTCCTACCGAGTATACAAGGAAACAGCATTTCAATTAGCATCAAGGATGCTTTTAATGTTCCCCAATGGATAACAGGCCTTGGTATTTGTGTGGTTTTGAGTTTGACCGTTTTTGGAGGAGCCAAAAAAATCGGTAATATTGCCCAAATAGTCGTGCCTTTTATGGCGCTGATTTACATTATTATGGCAGTAATCATTATCGCGATTAATGTCAAAGAAATTCCATCCATATTTGCCTTAATCTTCCGTTCTGCTTTTAATTTAGAAGCGACCTTCAGCGGTATTTTTGGTGCTGCTGTTGCTTGGGGTGTTAAACGAGGAATCTACTCCAATGAGGCAGGACAAGGAACAGCTCCTCATGCCGCTGCCGCATCTGAATCTTCTCACCCTGTAAAACAAGGGTTAGTTCAAGCTTTTTCCGTTTATGTTGACACCCTTTTTGTCTGTACTGCTACTGCGTTGATGATTTTGTTTACCCACCAATACAATGTGTTTGATCAAGCAGGAAACTATATTGTAGAAAACGTACCTGGCGTTGACGTTGGTTCAGCCTATACGGTCAAAGCTATTGCTGTTCACTTTCCAATGATCGCCAGCCAATTTATCGCCTTAGCCTTAACTTTCTTTGCCTTTACCACCATTATGGCCTATGTGTTTATTGCGGAATCTAACTTTAATTATTTGACAGACGAACCTAAAAAAATCTTGCGTTGGTTGATGCGCCTCGTGTTGTTAGCCACTGTGTTTTATGCTTCTATCAACGAATCTTCTGTCGCATGGGCCATTGGAGATATAGGCGTTGGGCTCATGGCTTGGATCAACTTTATCGTAATCCTCTTCCTCCACAAACCAACTATCGTCGCCCTACATGATTATATCGCACAACACAAGCAAGGTCGCAATCCCGTTTTTGACCCAGAGCGTTTGAAGATAAAGAATGCAAGTCCTGTTTGGCAAAGACTTTTAAAAGAAAAATAAAGTTGTTGAAGAGCTCCAAACTCTTTCCTACCTTTGCAGCAAACAAAAAAGAAAAGTTATGCAGTATATCATTAGACCGGCTCAGCAAGAAGATTTTGATGTTGTACCTGAATTAATGCTACAAGCGATGGAAGACATCGTATTCAGCTTCATTCAACAAGAAGATATTGAAGAAGCCATTACCTTTATTACAACCCTATTCAAACAGCCTAATAACCTATACAGCTATCAAAACACCTTTGTTGCAGTGGATGAAGAAGACAATGTGGTAGGATCCATTACTGGATATAACGGAGATGACTTCCTCAAACTAAGAGAGCCCGTACTCGAATTGATGCGAACGAAATACAACAACCAGATGATTCCTGAACCAGAAACAGAAGGAGGCGAATACTATCTCGATACGGTAGCCGTTTCTCCTTTAGCACAAGGAAAAGGCATTGGTAGTCATCTGTTGAAAGCGGCAGCTGATTTTGCGCGAGAGCAACAACACAAACAAATCGGATTGATTGTAGATTTAGAAAATCCAAATGCAATGAAACTCTACTCAAGATTGGGTTTTGTACAAGGCAAACAACTTGATTTTGTCGGAGGTGAATACTATCATATGTACATCCAATTTTAATAATACAAGGGAATATCGAATGGATATTCCCTTTTTTTGTCTCCACGCTTTATTCCGTCCTAGAAACCTACTTTTTACTAGAGTTTATTTATATTTGCCTAAAAATATTCACAATGAGTAAAAATGTTACGCCCTATAAAGATTCTCAGCTAGGAAAAAAACAACAAGTTGAGCAAATGTTTGATACAATTTCTGGCAATTATGACAATTTGAATCGAATGATCTCATTAGGGACGGATCAAGGCTGGAGAAGAAAAGTTTTAAAACTGGTTGCGGAAACCAATCCAACTACCATTTTGGACATTGCCACTGGAACAGGTGACATGGCAATTCTACTGTCGAAAACAAACGCGCAACAAATCACGGGATTAGACCTATCTGCAGGAATGTTAGAGGTGGGAAGAAAGAAAATTGAAGCCCTTAACCTCTCTAATCGCATTAACATGATTCAAGGTGATTCTGAAAACTTACCCTTTGACGACAACTCCTTTGATGCAATTACCGTTGGCTTTGGAATACGAAATTTTGAAAATTTAGAAAAAGGTTTAACAGAAATTTTAAGAGTATTAAAACCTAATGGAATTTTTATTATCTTAGAAACCTCAGTTCCGACTAAATTTCCGTTTAAGCAAGGGTACTTCTTTTACACAAAAAACATCATGCCAATTATGGGAAAAATGTTTTCAAAAGATCAAGATGCTTATAAATATTTATCCGATTCAGCCAAAAATTTTCCTTTTGGACAAGAGTTGAACAATATTTTAGTGAAAGTTGGGTTTAAGACTGTGAAACACCGTCCGCAAACGATGGGTATTGCAACTATTTATTCTGCTTCAAAGTAGCTATGAGAAAACTGTTTATTTTACTTATCATTTTATTCACCTCTGCAAATGTATCTGCACAGTGGATCTTTGGAAAAAATCCCATTCGCAACAAAGCTGATTGGGACAAACAACGCGTCCACTATGGATACTACATTGGTTCGAATTTCCTGAATTTCAATTATTCTTACGATAAACAGTATTACGATAAAATACGCCACTTAAGTCAAGAGTATGGCACCGATCATACCGAAATCCAAGTTAGCAGTAGCATGGGATTTAACGTGGGGCTTGTTGGAAACTTGCGCATTACCGAATACTTAGACTTGCGTTTCGAGCCGGGATTGGTGTACTCAAAACGAGACTTGAAGTTTCCTAGCGCACTTATTATGGATTATTACGCCAATAAACCGATAGAGACTCTTCCTTCAGTTCAGGAATTGCTCAACTCCAGTTCAAAATCAATTAGCACAACCCTGATTCACTTCCCTTTGTTATTGAAATTTTCGGCTTTGCGCACAGGAAATATTCGTCCCTATGTATTGGGCGGGTTTTCAGCTGACTTAAACCTGAGTAGCAATCACAAATCTGACGACGATAATTACGAAGGTGTGTGGCGCATGAAACAGTGGACCACCAATTATGAATTGGGTGTAGGTATTGATATTTATTTCGAGTACTTTAAATTCAGCCCTTCTATTCGCGGTGTATTTGGATTAGGTGACGAGTTAATTCGCGATCGCAATCCAGACAGTCCTTGGACGGGGCATGTGAGCTCGATGAAAACAAAAGGTATATTCTTAAACTTTACAGTGCATTAAAAACCGTACGTCTAAATTCACTTAACACAATAGCGGTTGCCATAGCAACATTTAAACTTTCCGTTTGTTGTAAATCTCCGAAACGCGGTATGGTTATTTTTCTCGTAACTAATTGTTCAATGGTAGATGAAATTCCATTGGCCTCATTACCCATGACAATTACTCCGGGCTGTACCGCCTTCATTTCATAGATATTTTCTCCACCCAAAAAAGTTCCATATACAGGTACTGCTTGAGTAGAAAGCAAGTCAGAAAGTTCGGTATAAACGATGTTCACACGAGAAACGGATCCCATGGTTGCCTGAATTACTTTGGGATTATAAACGTCTACCGTTTCTGGAGAACACAGCAATTGACGAATTCCAAACCAATCACACAAGCGAATAATCGTGCCCAAATTACCAGGATCACGAATATCATCCAAAGCGACAACCCAATCTGAAAAATCAATCGCTTCACTTTCCAAACAATGGAAAACCGCAAGGCAATTTGGCGTTGTAGTTAGGGCACTCATCTTCTTCAAATCCTCTGTAGACACACGGGTTACCTGATTATCAGCTACTTCAAACCCCATGTCTTTTGTCACGTATAAATGCTCTAAGACAAAAGATGATTGCAAGAGTTCTTCAATAACTTTAACCCCTTCTGCGATAAACAATTGGTGTTCTTTTCTATATTTTTTTTGATGAAGGCTTTTTATTCGTTTAATTTGGTTTTTGGTAACCATAAAAAAATGTATTTTTGATCTGTATATATCGATGTAATTAAGTTGGGCAAATTTTTATCAAAAATAGTATTTATTCTTATACTCTCTGCATATTTTTTTTCGTGTTCATTGACGAAGAATGTGCCAGAGGACCGCGATCTATTAATGGAAAACACCATTGTAGTCAACGATAAGAAAACCTCAAAAGAAGAAATTCACAATCAGCTCTACCAGCAACCAAATAGTAAATTTCCTGTGATAGGAACTCGTTTGCGCTTGAATCTATACAACTTAGCACGACAAGATGCAGATTCCAACTACCACGCTTGGTTAGACAAACACCCTAAAACGGACAAAGCCTTGGAAGGATTGCTTTCACGCAAACAAGTTAACCGCTTAGGAGAGTCTTTTATAATTTCGGGTTTCAACAATTTTTTAATCAAAACAGGTGAACCACCCGTACTTTACGACAGCCTCAAAACGAGCAAATCACTGGCGCGTTTAAAGAACTACTACTTCAACAAAGGGTATTTTGACACCAAAGTAAGCAACAAAACCAACCGTAGCGCAAATCAGAAAATAACGAATGCCTACTATATTACCACGGGTACCCCTTACTACATTGACAGTATTACGGATCACATTTCTACGCCTGCCCTAAAAGACTTATACGAAAATAATAAAGCGAAGAGCACACTCAAAACCAATACGGTATTTGATGTTACTAACTTTGAAGAAGAGCGCAAACGCTTGACCTCTATTTTTAGGAATAACGGGGCCTACCACTTCCAAGAGATCAATATCCGCTATGAGGTAGACACTATTTTAGACAGCAAAAACAAAGCGAATGTCGTGCTTATTGTTGACCAACAAACGGTAAAATCAGGAGACACCCTTGCCCAAGTTCCCTTTAAAATATATCAAATCAGCAAGGTAAATATTTTTACAGACAACGTTTCTAAGAACAAAGCCTATGTATTGGACAGTCTGCAATACAATGGTTTTTCCATTTACAGTTCAACGAAACTACAATACAAACCCAAAGCGCTTACTGACGCCATCTTTATCACACCTCAAAGTACTTTTAGTGATTCGAGACGTATATTAACCTCTCGTTCCATTAGTAATTTACGCATCTTCAACTACCCAGTTATTGAGTATGTAGAAGATCCAACAGATCCAGAAGGCAATACCCTAATTAGCAATATCTACCTGACATCTCGAAAGAAGATGACTTTTAATCCATCCTTCGATGTCACCCACTCTAATATTCAAGATTTTGGTATTGGAGGGAGTATGGGGTTGCTGTATAGAAACGTCTTTAGAGGAGCGGAGATCTTAGAATTTGGTTTAAGGGGAACCATTGGATCTTCTCGTCAGATGAGCAATCCCAATGATGTTTTTTTCAATGTAACGGAGTATGGAGCTGATGTTAAATTGACCTTCCCTCGTTTCTTATTCCCTTTTGCTTCGAATAAAATCATCCCGAAAACGATGTTACCCACAACTGCAATGAGTTTTGGTTTTGCTAGACAGCGAAATATTGGATTAGACAAAGACAATTTTACAGGAATTATCAACTACAGCTGGTATCCGTCGCGCACCAATTCATTTAGTGTAGACGTAGCTAATATTCAATATGTTAGAAACACGAACCCAAACAATTATTTTAGTGTTTACAAATCGTCCTATAACACCTTAAATAGCATTTCCAAAGCATACGATGTACCAGCGGATTATAAAGATGAAAACGACAATTTATCCATACAAGGAGAAGGGGCGAATCAATTCATAAAAGACGCCTTATCTCCGGAAAATCCGATGGGGATTCTACCAGATGATTACAGTGAAATCCGCAGTATTGAAGAGCGAAAAGTTAGGCTGTCTGAAAACAACCTGATCTTAGCCTCAAACATCACTTTTAATTCTTCGACGCGTACGGGGATCAACGATCACAGTTTCTATATGGTACGCGCCAAAGTTGAGGCAGCTGGTGGATTACTCAACCTCTTTATGAATGGCGTAAGCAACAAAGAGGGAAACACAGGAAAGAAAACGCTCTTTGACGTTGAGTATTCACAGTACCTCAAAACAGAGTTAGACTACATCAAATACTGGGATTTAGGTCGTCAACAAGTATTGGCGATTCGATTATTTGGAGGTCTTGCCGTGCCTTATGGCAATGCGAATTCCATTCCGTTCTCCCGCAGTTATTTTTCAGGAGGATCCAACGACAATCGCGGTTGGCAGTCCTATCGCCTTGGGCCAGGAAAAAGTGGGGGAATCAACGACTTTAACGAGGCAAATATGAAGCTCTTCTTCAGCACAGAATACCGTTTTAACATCAGTGGAAAATGGAATGCTGCCTTTTTTGTAGATGCAGGAAACATTTGGAATGTCTTTGATAATGTGGAAGATAAAAATTACACTTTTAACGGTCTAAGTTCCTTAAAGGACATGGCTGTGAGCTCAGGTTTGGGAATTCGGTATGACTTTAGTTTCTTTGTATTCCGATTGGATGCAGGATTCAAAACCTATGATCCTTCGATTTATACCAAACGCAAATGGTTTGGAGAATTTAGTCTGAAAGAGGCTGTCTGGAATGTTGGTATTAATTATCCATTCTAATCAAATAATAATTAGTATTTTTGTCCAATAAATTAAACAACACGACTATGGCACACAATATTAAACCTGGAGTAGCATTTGGCGACCAAGTGCAAGAAATATTCAACTATGCAAAAGAGAAAGGTTTTGCTTTACCCGCTGTTAACGTGACTAGTTCTAGTACTATTAACGGAGTATTGGAAACAGCAGCAAAACTCAATGCACCAGTTATTATTCAATTTTCGAATGGTGGTGCTTCTTTCATGGCAGGAAAAGGTTTGTCAAATGAAAATCAAAAATCTGCTATCGCAGGAGCTATTGCAGGAGCAAAACACGTACATACCTTAGCGGAAGCCTATGGCGTGTCTGTGATTTTACATACGGATCACTGTGCTAAAAAACTATTGCCTTGGATTGATGGCTTACTAGATGCCAGTGAAGAACATATGGCTAAATACGGAAAGCCGTTATTCAGTTCACATATGATCGATTTATCAGAAGAACCAATAAAAGAAAATATTGAAATTTCTAAAAAATACCTTGAACGCATGGACAAGATGGGTATGACATTAGAAATTGAATTGGGAATCACAGGAGGAGAAGAAGATGGAGTAGACAATACAGGTGTTGATTCTTCAAAACTTTACACACAACCAGACGAGGTGGCTTATGCTTACGAAGAACTAAGCAAAATCAGCCCTCGTTTTACTATTGCAGCAGCTTTTGGAAACGTTCACGGTGTGTACAAACCAGGGAATGTAAAGCTTACGCCAATCATCTTAAAAAACTCACAAGACTACGTGGCTAAAAAATTTAACTTAGGACACAATCCTGTTGATTTTGTTTTCCACGGTGGTTCGGGTTCATCCTTAGAAGAAATTAGAGAAGCTATTTCCTATGGTGTAATTAAAATGAATATCGACACTGATCTTCAATTTGCGTACACAGAAGGAATTAGAGATTATATGACTTCCAAAATTGATTATTTAAAAACACAAATAGGTAACCCAGAAGGAGCCGATGTACCGAATAAAAAGTACTACGATCCTCGTGGATGGGTAAGACAAGGAGAAGTAACTTTCAATACTCGTTTAGAAGAGGCATTTAAAGACTTAAACAATGTAAACACGTTGTAGTTTCCTGCGAAACCTATGAACATAGTATAAACAAAACAGACATTTATGGCTTGGTTTAAAAGAAAAGAAAAAGGAATTCAAACACCAACGGAGGATAAAAAGGATATACCTAAAGGATTATGGTATAAATCACCAACGGGTAAAATAATTGACTCTGAAGAATTAGAAAAAAATCTTTGGGTAAGCCCAGAAGATGGTTACCACGTTCGAATTGGCAGTAAAGAGTATTTTGAAATTCTTTTTGATAATGGCGATTACAAAGAAATAGCAAAAAGCTTATCTTCAAAAGACATGTTGAAATTTGAGGATACAAAAAAATACGTAGATCGCTTAAAAGAAGCTACTTCAAAAACGCAACTGAACGATGCTGTGCGTGTAGCTGTTGGTAATTCAAAAGGAGAAAAACTAGTTGTTGCAGCCATGGATTTTGCTTTCATTGGTGGTTCGATGGGGTCAGTAGTAGGTGAAAAAATCGCTAGGGGAATTGACTATTCTTTAAAGCACAACATTCCTTTTCTAATGATTTCTAAATCAGGAGGAGCACGTATGATGGAAGCTGGTTTTTCATTAATGCAAATGGCTAAAACTTCTGCGAAGTTGACACAGCTAAGTGATGCTAAGATTCCTTACATCTCACTTTGTACGGATCCAACGACAGGAGGTATTTCGGCTTCATTCGCTATGTTAGGTGACATCAATATCGCTGAACCAGGAGCTTTAATCGGCTTCGCTGGACCGCGAATCGTAAAAGATACAACAGGAAAAGATTTACCTGAAGGGTTCCAAACCTCTGAATTTTTATTAGAGCACGGATTCTTGGACTTCATTACACACCGTAAAGAATTAAAGAAAAACGTAAATCTATATCTCGATTTGATTTTAAATCGTCCATTGAGACACTAATCATAAAAAAAGTCTTCCTTCGGGAAGACTTTTTTTTATCTCTTACTATTCTTACTACCACTTACTCATCTACCTACTTACCCCCTCTAAAATCACATACCCGATCGAATCGCCTCCACTGGATCTAATTTAGCTGCAGATCGCGCAGGTAGATAACCTGAGATCAATCCGATAATCATCGACAAGACTAAACCGATTGCGATATTAAAAAAGCTCAATACGAATTGAAAATCAAGCAAGGAACTAACCCCTAAGGCAATGAGCCAAACCAAAAGAATACCAACTACTCCTCCGATAAGTGCCAATATAATCGATTCAAACAAAAATTGTAGTAAAATAATACGTCGTTTGGCGCCAATCGCCTTTTGAATACCAATTAAATGCGTGCGCTCCTTCACTGAAACAAACATGATATTGGCGATTCCAAATCCACCGACTAGTAGGGAAAACATACTGATAATCCAGCCAACTAGATTCATTTGACCGATTATATTATCCATAAATTCCATTAATCCACCAAATTCATTGACGAAGAAATTCGAATCTTCTCCAGGTTTTAACCCTCTAAAAGTGCGTAAGCGCAGGGTAATATCATCACTAAATTGCTTGATATCTACCGATTTAGTTGGTTTTACAATAATAACAGGGGTATAAGCCTTAATATTATCGCCAAACATTTGCCTAAATAGGTTTACTGGCAAATAGGCTGTTTCATCCTGTCCCCCTCCGATAGAAATAGCGCCTTGTTTCTCCAACACGCCAATAACCACGAATTTACGTCCGTACAAACGAACGTTTTTCCCCAACGCCTCTTGACCTGGAAAAAGTGTTTGGGCAATTTCATGCCCAATAACAATCACAGCATTGCCATTCACTGATTCCGATTCATTGAAAAAACGCCCACTTTCCATTTTAACGTTGTCGAGGTATTGCATATCAGAACTACACGGCCGAATAATTATGCCATTGACATAATTATGCTCCGCTTTCATATTTTCATTTCCAACGAAAAAATTAAACGAAGCATACTCTAATCCTCTTAAATTTCTTTTTAAGTAGTCGTATTCTTCATAGGTAACATTGGGGAACTGATCCACTTTCCAACGCGGAATCTCAGAAGGTCCAAAGGAGTGATTGAACACATAAATCATATTGCGATCAAAGCCACTTAACTCCGATTTTATAGTGCGATCCATTGAATCGACAGCTGCTAAAACGGCGATAATGGAAAAAATCCCTACAGTAACTCCCAAAAGAGAAAGCAGGGTTCTTAGTTTATTTGTTCTCAATGCGTTAAAAGCGAATTGAAAACTACTATATAAAAGCCTAAAATATACGATCATAGCAACAAATTCAACGTCATACCTATTAGTAGTCGAAGATTTAAAAAGTTACACTTAGTGTTATTTTTATTCTGAAAAAACAAGACAATTTACTCATCTTAAAATTAAAATAAAAACTTCTGTATTAACTTTATAAATACCTAGACATTAGTTATTTTTGCCCTTTAATTAATAACACACAATGAACACAACTAAAAAGATTCAATCGGCCTTACTATCTGTTTTCAGCAAAGATGGATTAGAACCAATTGTACGCGAATTACACAAAAACGAAGTAACTATTTACTCTACAGGGGGTACAGAAACATTCATCAAGAATTTAGGGATTCCAGTAGTAGCAGCAGAAGACATTACTTCATATCCTTCAATCTTAGGTGGAAGAGTTAAAACCTTGCACCCAAAAATTTTTGGAGGAATCTTAAACAGACAAGATCACGAAGGAGATGTTCAACAAATGCAAGAATTTGATATTCCTCAAATTGATTTGGTTATTGTGGACCTATATCCTTTCGAAAATACAGTTGCATCCGGTGCAAATGAAGCGGATATCATTGAAAAAATTGATATTGGTGGAATTTCATTAATCCGCGCAGCAGCGAAAAACTTCAAAGACACTGTTATTGTACCTTCGGTAAACGAGTACGATTTATTCTTACAGATGTTAATTGAAAACAACGGATCAACAACATTAGCGCAAAGACGTTTATTAGCAACAAAAGCATTCCACGTTTCTTCACACTATGACGGAGCAATTTTCAACTACTTCAACGAAGCAGATGACACCTTAAAGATCAGCCATGCTAATGGAATCGAGTTACGTTATGGAGAGAATCCACACCAAAAAGGGCATTTCTTTGGAAATTTCGATCAATTATTTGAGAAATTAAACGGAAAAGAATTGTCATACAACAACTTATTAGATGTTGATGCGGCAGTAAACTTGATGAATGAGTTCAAAGGAGAGCAACCTACATTTGCGATCTTAAAACACAACAACGCTTGTGGTGTTGCACAGCGAAGCACGATGAAAGCAGCTTATGTAGATGCCTTAGCTGGCGATCCTACTTCGGCTTTTGGTGGTGTTTTAATTGCAAACGGTTTAATTGACGTTGAAACGGCAAAAGAAATCAACCAATTGTTCTGCGAAGTAGTCATTGCACCAGCATATGACGCAGCGGCAGTTGAAATTCTAAAAGAAAAGAAAAACAGAATTATCTTGATCTTAAACGAGATTGAATTACCTGCAAAACAAGTGCGTACTTGTTTAAACGGTATCTTAGTACAAGATAAAGATTCAGTGACTGACAATAAAGATCACCTGACAACCGTTACAAAACTAACGCCTTCAACGAAAGAAGTAGAGGATTTACTATTTGCTTCAAAAATCTGTAAACACACTAAATCAAATACGATTGTTCTAGTTAAAGACGGGCAGTTATGCGCATCTGGAACGGGACAAACATCAAGAGTAGATGCATTACGTCAAGCGATTGAGAAAGCTAATTCATTTGATTTCAGCTTACAAGGCGCAGTGATGGCGAGTGATGCTTTCTTCCCTTTCCCTGATTGTGTGGAAATTGCAGATAAAGCAGGAATTACAGCGGTTATCCAACCAGGTGGTTCAATAAAAGACGATTTGAGTATTGCGTATTGCGATGAAAATAAAATCGCAATGGTTTTCACTGGAACTCGTCATTTTAAACATTAATTTACTAATTTTGTAAAACAACATAAATATTAACTCTAAAAGCCTTTTATATC
This sequence comes from Myroides sp. DF42-4-2, assembly GCF_030326445.1. NCBI lineage: Bacteria > Pseudomonadati > Bacteroidota > Flavobacteriia > Flavobacteriales > Flavobacteriaceae > Myroides > Myroides sp. DF42-4-2. The sequence goes on along the minus strand of NZ_JACAKI010000001.1, from coordinate 580,768 downwards.
TATGGGATTTTTTGATTTCATGACGGAAGATATCGCAATTGACTTAGGAACTGCGAATACCCTTATCATTCACGATGGCAAAGTTGTCGTTGACAATCCATCAATCGTTGCTAGAGATAGGACAACGGGAAAAATAATAGCCGTTGGTAAAGAAGCGAGTTTGATGCAGGGGAAAACTCATGGTAACATCAAAACGATACGCCCTTTAAAAGACGGAGTTATTGCAGATTTTGACGCATCAGAAAAAATGATAAGCCTCTTTATCAAAAGCATTCCAGCCTTGAGAAAGAAAATGTTTACCCCTGCATTGCGCATGGTTGTATGTATTCCTTCAGGAATTACTGAAGTAGAAATGCGTGCGGTAAAAGAATCTTGTGAGCGAGTGAATGGTAAAGAGGTTTATTTAATACACGAACCAATGTCTGCGGCTATTGGTATTGGTGTAGACATCATGCAGCCAAAAGGGAACATGATTGTTGATATCGGAGGAGGAACAACAGAAATTGCTGTGATTGCTCTTGGTGGTATTGTGTGTGATAAGTCTGTAAAAATTGCTGGTGACGTTTTCACTAACGACATCATTTACTATATGCGTACACAACACAACTTGTTTGTTGGAGAGAGTACAGCAGAAAAAATCAAGATTCAAACTGGTGCTGCAACAGAGGATTTGGAAACAGCTCCTGAAGATATGCTCGTGCAAGGACGTGACTTGTTAACAGGGAAACCAAAACAAGTGACTGTTTCATACCGTGAAATTGCAAAAGCATTAGATAAATCAATACAACGTATCGAAGATGCCGTAATGGAAACGCTATCACAAACGCCTCCAGAATTAGCGGCAGATATTTACAACACCGGAATTTACCTTGCAGGTGGAGGTTCAATGTTGCGCGGTTTAGACAAACGCATCTCACAAAAAACAGATTTACCAGTATACATTGCTGAGGATCCGCTTCGTGCAGTTGTTCGAGGAACAGGTCTAGCGATCAAAAATATTGACAAATACAAAAGTGTATTGATAAAATAAACTAACCTATGCAGCAAATAATTAATTTCTTTATAAAAAACAGTACGAAACTACTGTTTTTGCTGCTTTTAGTTATATCATTTGCCCTAGTACTGAGAACCCATACTTTTCACAAGAGTTCCTTTATTAGTTCGGCAAATGGTGTGACGGGTTACGTCTATGAAAATGTAAATGATTTGAAGGAATATATGCGTCTAAAAACAGAAAATGACGCCTTAGTTCTGGAAAATGCCCTACTAAAAAAACAAGCCTTTAATAGTTCAATCGCTTTGGATTCCGTGGCCATCGAATTACCACTTCCTGATCAACAAGAACAGATTTACAACGTAATCGTAGCCAAAGTCATTAAAAACGAATTCAATACCAAAGAAAACTATTTAACAATCAAAGGAGGAGAACGAGAAGGTATTACAAAAGATTTAGGAGTAATCAATAGCAACGGAATTGTCGGAATTATTCAAAAATCTTCCAAAAAGTACTCTACCGTACAAAGTATTTTGAATGCCAAATCAAAAATTAACGCCAAAATTAAAGGCTCCAATCATTTTGGAACCCTACAATGGGACGGTAAAAGCACTGGATACGTTCAATTGAATGATATTCCCCGCTTAGCTGAACTCTTTCAAGGAGACACAATCGTTACGGGTGGTATTTCAGATATCTTCCCAGAAAATATCCCCATTGGCACGATTGAAAAGGCTTATACTACAGAAAGCTCGAATTACTTTACTATTGAAGTCAAACTTTTTAATGACATGACAAACTTAGGGTATGTATATGTGATTAAAAATAACGACCTTGAAGAAATTAACGAACTAGAAGAAGCAACGCGCAATGAATAGTGCTATTTCAAATATAACTCGCTTTGTTATCTTATTAATAGCGCAAGTATTAATATTTAACAACCTGGATTTATTTTCTTTTATAAATCCCTTTCCCTACATTCTCTTTATCATCTTGTATCCTACAGATGGCAATAAAGCCTTGTTCTATGTATCGAGTTTCCTATTGGGACTTACCATAGACATGTTTGAGAATTCTGGGGGCGTACATGCAGCCGCTTCTCTCCTACTCGCTTTTAGTAGGCCTTTGGTCCTAAAATTTTCATTTGGTATTAGTTACCAATACCACAACCTCAACGTACTAAAAAAAGTAACCCATGATCTATTTTCTTCGATGGAGGTATTCGGTTACCTAATTTTTACCGTTGTAATTCACCATGTCGTTTTATTCGCCTTAGAATTTCTTCGATTTAATTTCATCTTAGAAATCTTATTGCGCACGTTGCTAACGACGCTATCGACTTTGCTCAGCTGTATTCTTATCTTGTACTTGATTAAACCATCTAAGCGATGAGAAAGTTATTACTACCTATTATCATAGTTACAGTAACTATAACCATTCTTATTCGACTGTTCTATTTACAGGTCGTAGATGACACCTATATCAAAAAATCGGAAAACAACGCTTTAAAAATCGTCTATGAATACCCTGAAAGAGGCTATATATTCGATCGAAATAAAAAATTACTCGTTGCGAATCAACCCTCGTACGACATTATGGTTATTCCACGTGAGGTAAAGGATATTGATACCCTTGCGTTGTGCAAGCTATTGGATGTATCCCTGGATGATTTCAAGACAAAACTGCAAAAAGCAACGGTTTACAGCCCGCGCTTACCCTCTGTATTTCTAGCTCAATTAAGCAAGTCAGAGTATGCGGCTTTTCAAGAAAAAATCCGCCATTTCAACGGATTTTACGTACAAAAACGTTCGTTAAGAGACTATCAAGTTAACACAGGTGCAAATATATTTGGTTACATCCGACAAGTAAACGAAGATAACATCAAGAGAAACCCTTACTACCGATCAGGAGATTTAATTGGTATTCAAGGAGTTGAACAACAATATGAAGAGATTCTACGCGGAACAAAAGGAGTAAAATACATTCAACGCGATCGTTTTAATCGTGAAATTGGCTCCTTTAAGGACGGTATTTATGATACAATATCCATCAAAGGTAGTGATATCACCCTGACCATCGATCAGGAATTACAAGCCTATGGGGAGCTTTTAATGAATAACAAGCGCGGAGGAATTGTGGCCATTCAACCCAAAACGGGAGAAATCTTAGCGCTTATTAATGCACCCTCGTATGATCCGGGCTTATTAGTAGGGAGAGAACGCTCTAAAAATTACACCAAACTTTACAATGACTCCTTAGCCAAACCGCTGTACAACCGCGTATTGTCAGGAGAGTATTCCCCTGGTTCACCATTTAAAATCCTAACGGGACTCATTGGCTTACAAGAAGGTGTAATCAATGAACACACTGCATTTAGCTGTAGCCGAGGCTTTTATTATGGACGTGGAGCTTGGATGGGGTGTCACGATTCAGGGACTTGGAGTTTGCGTCATGCCTTAGCCCTGTCTTGCAATACCTACTTTGCACAAACCTATAAAAAGATCATTGAAAAATACAAAACGCCAGCAGAAGGTATTGATCGTTGGAGTAAACATTTGGAGAGTTTTGGACTGGGTCAGTTCTTGGGGTATGATTTACCAGAAGGACGAAAAGGACACATTCCCAATTCTGACTATTACGATCGTTGGTATCCTAACAAAGGATGGAAAAGTACAACTACGATTTCCAATTCCATAGGACAAGGGGAAGTAATTACCACGCCTATACAGCTTGCCAATATGGTAGCTGCCGTAGCCAATCGCGGATATTACTACACCCCTCACATCATCAAGGATATTGAAGATCACAAGATTGATAAAAAATTTGTAACTAAACAAGTAACGACTATTGATCCCAAGCACTTTGAACCCATTATCCAAGGGATGAACCAAGTATTCCACATCGGAACAGGGCGAAGTGTTGCGGTTCCTCAATTGGAAATGGCAGGAAAAACAGGGACGGTTGAGAACTTTACTCGTATTAATGGAAAGCGATATCAGTTAGCTGACCACTCCGTATTCGTTGCCTTTGCACCAATTGATGATCCACAAATTGTCGTGGCTGTATTCATTGAAAATGGAGTTTGGGGAGCACGATGGGCCGCGCCTATTACGAGCTTGATGATACAAAAATATTTACTCCCAGAAATTGTTCGCCCCGATTTGGAAAAGCGAATGCTAGAAGGAAGTTTAGAAAGCGAATACAACAAAGTTTTACAATTATACAATTTAGCCGATAAGCAGAAAAAATAATGAGAAGCGGAAGCGTACAAAAACACATCGATTGGATAACGATTTTGTTATACCTTTTACTTGTTGTTGCAGGGTGGATAAATATTTACTCTACCTCACTGCCCAGTGAAGAGGCTAGTATTTTTGATTTTAGTCAAATTTACGGTCGACAACTAGTCTTTATATTGACGTGTATTCCCCTAATCATTATCATCCTCGCTATTGATACTAAGTTTTACGAAAAATACGCCTTGATCTTTTACATCCTAGGGGTAGTCTCCATTTTGGGATTATTTGTCTTTGGTAAGTCTGTAAAGGGACAAACCAACTGGTATCAGATAGGCGGATTGGGAATACAGCCTTCTGAGTTTGTAAAAACCACCACAGCCCTACTCTTGGCCAAGTATTTTTCCGATCACCAAGGAACGCTAAAGACGTTCAAAGAACAAGCAACAGCCTTTATCATTATTGGAATACCTACCCTACTCATCTTAAAACACGACACAGGAAGTGCTATGTTATTTGCTTCCCTCGTTTTTGTACTATATAGAGAGGGTCTTCCCTCTTGGTATTTGTGGTCTGGTTTTATTTCAATTGCTTTATTTATTGCGGCTTTAGTAGTAAAACCCTCGTTAATAATCACAACCATTGCTTTATTAACACTCCTACACTACTATTTTAACAAAAACATCAATAGAAACCCCTTTATTTATCTTATTTTAGCCACCGTAATGTCCGGCTTTGTTCTATCGGTTGATTATGTATATGACAATGTACTTGAACCCCATCAAAAGGATAGAATAAACGTATTACTAGGCGAAAATGTAGACCTCCAAGCCGAAGGATATAATTTAAATCAATCGAAAATTGCGATTGGTTCAGGTGGATGGCAAGGCACTGGTTTCCTCCAAGGAACTCAGACCAAAGGTGGCTTTGTGCCTGAGCAACACACCGATTATATTTTTACAACAGTTGGAGAGGAATGGGGATTCGTCGGCTCTAGTACAATTATCGTCTTGTTTCTTTGCTTATTTTTTCGTTTGATTTACTTAGCAGAAAAACAGAAAAAACGATTCAATAGAGTCTATGGTTATTGCGTTGTGAGTTTTTTATTCATTCACTTTGCCTTTAACATCACCATGCTCGTAGGACTCTTTCCTACGATTGGTGTACCACTTCCCTTCTTTTCTTATGGAGGTTCGAGTTTAATTGCCTTTACCTTATTGCTATTCATCTTTTTAAAGCTAGATGCTAATAGAATTAATGAATGGTAGCATTTACTTTGAACAACAATAAAAACAAAAATAGAGAAGAAGAAAATGAAAAAAACATTTTTTATCGCTGGATTATTACTCCTTGGCTCAACGAGCATTCACGCACAAGAAGCAGAGAAAACAAACACTGAAACAACTGTTTTACCAGAAGTTCCGGCCTACCAAGTAGTGGAGAGCAAAGTAGAAGAAAAACCTACTACTGAGGCCACAATGAGTGCGGCTGAACTCAAAGCTTTCAAACAAGAGCAAAAGCAAATTGAACGCGAGAGAAAGGCTGAAATTAAAAAGCAAAAGGAAATTGCTAAGACGCAAAAAAACATTCAAAAAGCAACCGCTAAATTGAATAAAATCACGATCAAATACAACAAAGAGAACGATGCGTATAATCGCGATATGGCTTTAGGTAAAATTGCTCCTATTGAGGAATTAAAAATCAAAACAAAATTGCATAAATACCAAACAGAAATAGCTAATTTGGAATTTGACATCAAAGCGGAAGAATACAAATATGAAGCCTTAACAAAATAAGAAAAAGGAAAAGCGAAACTGATGTTTCGCTTTTCCTTTTTATGAACTTTCGATTTTCTGTTGTTTTTCAAAATTATTTTTAAACCGAACCTTATTCTGCTATATCTACAGCATTTGTACTATACTCATAGTACTACTGAGCCTCGTATGCCTATTGGAACAGCTAAATATGCTTAACTTATTTGTATGTCCATACCTATTCCTTTGGTCCTACACTTTCAACAAAGATGCTTTTTCACTTATAACATGATGCATTTCCTACCTCAATGGTCCATATAAGAATAAAAAAACGGAAGCTTTAGCCTTCGGCCTTCTTCGTTTCTGAATCCACTAGTTTTAAGAGATAGGGAATTCTATATTCACCATACATCTGCTGAATAGCTTGGTGCGCTTCATCTAAATCAATACCTACTGCCGTAACATATAATGGTTTTTTACTTGTGCCTCTGTACCCTTCTTTTACAAGATTCGATGCCGTAAAGAAGTAAGACTTTGCGATTCCTATTACAGGAGTTTTTTCACCTAGAGCTTGAAAGAGATAACTGCCTAAAACCATCCGTTTTAGCTTCATCTATATAGACATATCCATCGATCAAGATAACCTCAATATCCTCTTGTTTAATCGTATCAAGTACTGCTAGAACACAAGGCAATTCACGTTTATAAAATGCCCCAGCTTCATACGCTCTTTGAGGGGACATCATCTTTTCTATGATTGCTGTAGGTGTTTCTGATTGAAAAGATTCAAACAATACAGCTACTACTTTTGCTCTCGTGTCACAATAATACACGTCTACTGCTGCGATCATATTTTTCTTAGCTGTGATTATACTTCTATCTAAATAGTATATGGCGGTCTTAAATAGGGATTCTCATCCTTAAACTCGTAATCAACTAACTCCTGATCTGATAATTCCAACAATAATCGGATGTAGCTAGGCAAACACTCATAGGGCATCCGTGTCAAAGACGCATTTCCTTGAGGAACTTCATCCCCTTTAGTCACATCATAGTAGTATTTTTGAGTATCTATTATTTCACAATTCTCCCCTACATACAGCACTTTCACCCAGCTATTATTATAATTAATAGAAATCGAGCTCAATCTATTGTTTTCAAATTCTTTAGAAATTCCGAACTGTACATTGCCTCTACATTCATCAATTTGTATTATTTCCCCCTCCTCATTATACACATATTCTAATCCGTTCTTTAGCCCTTGAAAATAAACTGCTTCACTTTCTATTTTTCCTCTATATGTAGTATAAATCACTCCTGTATAAGGCAGAGTTAAGGCTGGATCTAAATAATAAACCGATTCTCCATTTACATCATCTTCTACATAAAGACAACGGTCGGTATCTTCTAATCTCATGCTGTTTTTATTCACTGTTTTCCTTTTTTAATTATGACCATTAAGTTGAACGCCATTGGTCAAATATTCACAATTCTGACATCTAGCTTTAAGTGGAGGGGTATTATTATTTCTTTCTATCACTTTGGGTTGTAAATCCCTATTACTTAGACTCATCTCTTTTATAGCGTTATGGTCGACGGGAATACCAGCTTCTCGTCTTGCTTTAATTGCCTGATCTAAAGCTCTGAGCTCTGAATGTGCGGCATACTTCCTATCCGTCACTTCACTTAATACAATTTCTCCCCGCTTTATTTTTTCGTCATACCCTTTAACTAATTGTTTAATGATATCATCCGCTCCACCCTCAATAGATGGGGCTTCAATCCATTTATAATAGTCCGCTTTACCGGTTGCGTTTTTCTTAAAATTAAGTCCATAAAACGTTTTTTTAGAAGCAGGGTCATATAAACCAGACAAGCAGGGTCCTCTATTGTTGGCAGACGTAGTTTTTACAACTCGTATTGCTTCGTCGAGTACCTCTTGCGTCAATGGATAAAAAAACGCAATTACTTTTCCTCCAACACGTACTACCCTCAGCATACCCCCTCGAACAGCTCTAACAAATTTACTAACATTTGCCGATACTTGCGCTATTCTTTCTTGACCGACCAAAGCTTCTGCCGAATGCTTGAACGCTTGAGACACTTCTCCCCTTGCTTGGGGTCCCCTTGTAATTTCCACAACGGCGTAATTTACCAATACCGCAGTTTTGACATCAGTCTCTAAATACTCTTGCTTGTAGTTTTCTATCGTTTTATGAACCGCACGTTCAAGCCCTGCTTCTAGTGCAACTTTATTCTTTGTCAGGTTAGCATTACAGCTAACATCCAGCCAACCTAAGAAAAAATCGGAAGTATCTACTCCAGGCGTAGCACTTGATAAGGCGCAAGACACCCCAACAACTAGATGATTGTCTTGGGTGAATTTCCATACTTCTGTCTTCCACATATCTTCCATTAGGTAATTTGCGGCCCCTTCTATTCCTTTTTTACCTCCACAATTTGCTCCTTCCACAGTCCTACAATCACTTGAGGTTAACTTCCATATCGTCGCTAGATTCCCTGTTAAAAAAACATCCAATAAAACAGAGGATGTCGCAGCTGAATCACTGGATTGCTCCTGGTTCTTCTTTCCTGCTTTTTCGGCATCGTATTGATCGAAGTACAACTTAATACTCCCTCCTCCAACTGAACAACTTGCTTCGGAATGTTCTAATAGGGGCTTTTCTCCATTGATATAATAATTTCCTTTCTTTTCTTTAGACCAAAGCACACGGCTAAAAGCGCATGGCCCTTGTAAAGTTGTACAACTGCCAAAAGGAAGTATATTTTTACCAAAAACATTGTCTTGCGCTGTTACTTGAGTTAATCCATAAACTTTTACATTGCGCTTATTGGCGACTAACTGAGAAGGCATACCGCCTTTGTCACAGACTAAGAAAACTCCCTCAGGAACGTACTTTTTATGTTCTTCACTCATGTTTTCCTTTTTTGATAAATGAGTACTCCTCTTTCTTAAAGCACATGCCTTTAACCTCAAAGTGCTCTTTTATTGCAGCGGTCTGATAGGAGCGAAATGCATCAAACACATAGTATGCTTTAGATTTAAAGAGTAAATCAGTTAACGTTTTATCTTCTCCACAGAGCGATTGGAAAATAAACAAAAACTCTTTTTCATCAGGAATTGCATCTACATCCAATGTTCCTTTTATTGTAGCCACAAATTGCTTTTGGTTTATCTTCTCTATGCATAATTCCTCTACTATGGGGAGCTCTAATCCTAATGAGTTTTCTGCCAACACTTTCTTGCGCTCATACTTTTTGGACGCATCAATCGCGTTTAACAGGTGTTTAATACGCGGAAAAAAAAGTGGAGGGAATCCTGTGTAAAACAACATTTGTCTGAGTTTTTCTTCCTCTTGAAGAACCTGTTCATACTGATCAAATAACTCTTCACTATCAGGTATGACCTTAAATTGCTCTTTGAGTTCATTTTTTTCTAGCTTCCATTTAGCTAAAATAGCAGGATGGTTAACGATTTCTTCAACTTCGTAATTTTCGTTCAATCTCACCTCATAATTGGAAAGAATGCGATTTAATCTAGCAGTAAGTTGAAATACAAGTCCAGTACAAGTCTGCTGGAAATCTTCTTCTTGGTAAGTTACAAACCTTTTGTTTTTCCTAACGACCTCTTTATAATGAACAGTCGAAGAATACTCATTTTCGATAAAGATTGTTCCCACTCTTGTTTGAGATTTGCCCTGAACGAGATAAGTGAATATTTCACTTGTTTCATTCAGCCTACTGAAATGTGGTTTATGCTCTTCCATCCTTATATCTCATTCGTATTTACAACACCTCCTGTTAGATTCGTAGTAGAACCGCCTCCTAAATTGGTCTCCGTTGCCCCTTTTACACATAATACGGCTGTTTCACTTTCAACCGTTACATTATCAGAGGTACTTTTGATACTTATTCCTCCATTTTTTGCAAGGGTTTCTATATTTCCACATTCAGCCACAGTGACTACTCCCTCCTTGTCGATGGAAATTCTATTTTTTCCAACTTGAAGGGAAATACTCGTTCTTGCTTCAATGAGGATGTTTCCTTCAGCATCGGCTTTAATCGCAGATTGAGGGGGTTGTTCTTCTGTTGCCCCGACAGATAGGATATGGGCATTTCCTGCATGAATGGTATGATTTTTATCTGCTCGTATAAGGGCATTTCCCTCTCCATCAAAGAGTTGATTTACCGTTCCTTTATCATGGAGTGTTACACTACCCTCAGCATCGTTAAATTTCAATGCATTGCCACTTTTGCTACTAAAGCTCCTATTGTTGTTATCTTTTCCGCCACCTGCAGCAGCTTCTCCGTGAAACAATCCACCTAATACAAAAGGGCGATCAGGATGATTGCCCACAAATCCCACCATAACTTGATCCCCCACTTCGGGAATGGCTACTAGACCTCTATTCTTACCGCCCTGATCGCTGTGACCTGCATCGGGTGACATCACTCTGATCCACGTTGTATGTTGATCCCTATATTGCCAGTCAAATTGTACTTGTACGCGTCCCATTTGCAATGGATCTGCATGACTTACAACTGTAGCGATCTGCTGTTCAGCTAAGGGCAACGTATAGTCGATTCGCGGAATAAACTCTGCTTGTGCATCTACTGCTTCAAAACGTCCCTGATATTGACCTAATGTGTCAACAGAATGAACTATCGCTGTAATCATCAATGTGGTGAAGTGATTGAGTTCCTTAGTCACTCCATCGAGCATATCGAGCATCACAATACAACCTGGATATAGAAAAGGAACCGTTGTTTCCCCTGAGATAACAAACACATCAAGTCCCTCACTCCCGACGACTCCCCTTTGTGCCTGTTGTACCTCTTGATCGGTTGAGGCATCGACTGGCACTAACTGCAAAGAAGGAGTGGTAATTATACGTTCTGACTTTTGATAAGCCGTTTGGGCCAACGCCCCTTTTAGCTTCAAGGAAGTATTGCTCGAAGCGCTTAATTTTTTATTTGTTTCACTGTTATACCCATATAACAAACGAGTAACGTGTCGGGCTTGTATGCGAATTTCTATATTCTCAACATCGCGCCCATACACCAGTTTAATTGGTTTTTCACCCGCAGGCAAGTCCCCGAAATACAGCTGTTCTCCATCGTAAAAAAACTGCTCTCCGTAAGCTTCTGCTGTGCGTGCTAAATAATTATAAGGGGTTTCATTGTATTGACAACTATAAGAGATTTTACAGTTTTTACTCGACCGAACAACAAACTTGTATTTTCCGTTATTTTCATAGCCTTCTCTTAATAGATCACTTACAATAGAGGTAAGAGAAGCTGGTTGATCACCTCCAAAACTTTGAATATTGGGAGCTCGATCTAACAAAATAGTAGGACTATTTCCTTTTAATACTACATATCCTTGGCTCCCATATGCTTGCTGGAAACAAACATCTGTAATAACTCCATAAAAATCTCGCTCAGGTTTATCCAGGATATGCTTATAATGAATTGTAATTAAAATGCGTTTACCCAACAAATTTTGAGCCTGCTTCATTTCATAGGTTTCATCCTTAAATGAATCAACAGCAAGTTCTAGGACAAATTCATGATGCGTTTTAATGTGTTGTTTGAGCACTAATTTCTTATACTGTCGTATTACCTCTCCCTCTACAACAATCGTCAACGCTACAAGATGGTTGACCCCTGGCAGATAGTGATCTAAAATAGCCGTCGCATTAGTTGGTTCATCCCTAGATAGTTCTGCGCTAGATTCCTCTTGATCTTGAATTGACAAAGCTGCAAACTGGGATACAACATCTTCGATATCATGCTGATACACTGTATCGATCTGATCGCTTTTGTTTCTTTGATTTTTTTGTGTGTTTACTTTCATATTGGTTACGCTTCTATTCGTTTGTTGTTCAAAAACAACTCCTTTTTAGAAGTAAAACACAACAACTAAGCCCCTACAGAGAAATAGTTGAAATAATATAGCATTTGGCAAAAATTATTATTTTTTTAAAGTCCTTAAAATAGGTATGAGATAACTTCTTTACATAGTCCCCCAACTTTTGCACCTGACCCCAGATCTTGTATACGGTTAAATAAATTTTAAACAAAAAAAAAACCGAAAACAAATGTTTTCGGTTTTTTACTTGTGTGGTGCCTCCAGGAATCGAACCAGGGACACAAGGATTTTCAGTCCTTTGCTCTACCAACTGAGCTAAGGCACCCAGTGCTTGTTTAGTTTAAAAT